>CAJUJR010000011.1 GCA_910586605.1 uncultured Lachnospiraceae bacterium
AGAGGGAAGATATTTTTTATTGAGATTTGGCTACGATTGGCTGTGAATAGTAACACCTAAAAACTCCTTTCGGTACTGCCCAGGCGTCATTCCTAACGTCTCACGGAAAATACGTATAAAATAACTGCTGCTGGAAAACCCTGACTGCTGTGCGACCAGTTCCATACTGGCCTCCGTCTCAAGTAACAGTTTCTTTGCATTTTCCAGCCGAACCGCCATTAGGTAATCTGAAAAATTCCTTGCAAAATGCTTTTGGAAATAAACACTAAAATATTTAGGCGACATATGGAACTCTTTTCCCAGCCTATGAAGAGTAAGCGATTCTGAACAATGCTCCTGAATATACTTAGAAACTTCCAGAAGCCTATCCATCTGCACAGAATCTTCCTGCCTTCGGCTGACCAATCCGTCTTTATATAAGCTATAATAAAAAAACAACAGCCCAGCCTTGATTCCAAGCCAGCCTCCCTCAATACTGCCCTCATACAAAGAATTAATCTCCTGGAAAACAGAAACTGCATCTTTTGCAGCCTTGTGGGGCAGGCAATTTATAACATATGCACTCTGCTTTGCAAGCGGCTTTAAATATTTTTCACTTACTTCATCCGCCTGTTCAAATTGAAGCCATGGAAACGGAAAAACAAATGCCAAATACAGGCAATCTTGCGTCATTGACTGCATTCCATGGAGTTCACGCGGATTTATATAAAAAATATCCCCTTGTTCCCCAGTATATAAACGCTCTTTTATCATAAGGGATAACTGCCCTCTCTGAATCCACAAAATTTCTACATCTTCCTGCCAGTGATAAGGGACATCAATTTTTCCGTTGATAACCTGCATCTTGTGTATCTTTAAAGGGTGCATTGGCGTACCCTGTTTCCTTGTTTCCTGAAGTTCCTTTTTCAAATCCCTTCCCCCTTCCTGATATGGATATATTAATATAAATCATGGATATTTTTCAACATTTTTTTATTTTTACGAGATATACTCCAATCATCAAAGAACGATACAACAAATGGAGGGCTATGTAATGAAACATTGGTTAGAAGAAAGTATTTTTTATGAAATTTACCCACAAAGTTTTAATGACAGCAATGGAGATGGCATCGGGGATATTCCGGGTATCCTTGAAAAACTTGATTACATAAAGGAACTTGGGTGTAATGCTATTTGGCTGAATCCCTGCTATCTTTCCCCATTTGGCGATGCTGGATATGATGTGGCAGACTATTGCCTTGTAGCCCCACGTTATGGGACAAACGAAGATTTGGTGCAATTGTTTGAAGAAGCACATAAACGGAATATGCATGTTATTTTAGATTTTGTGCCAGGGCATACTTCAACAGAACATCCATGGTTTAAAGAATCCTGCAAAGCAGAGCCAAACCAATATTGGGGCAGATATATTTGGAGTGGCAATATCTGGGTAGATGTTGCAAATTATGAAGGGATTTCTGGTTCCCTGCGCGGGCTTTATCCCAGAAATGGAAGTGTTGCTGTGAACTTCTTTTCAAACCAGCCAGCGTTAAACTATGGTTTTGCCAACCCAACAGAGCCATGGCAGAGCACAGTCGATTCCCCTGAAGCATTAGGGACAAGGCAGGCCATGAAGGATGCGATGAGTTTCTGGCTTTCAAAAGGCTGTGACGGATTCCGTGTTGACATGGCTGGCTCTTTGGTTAAAAATGATTCTGATGGCATAGAAACCATCAAATTATGGCAAGATGTTCGCAGCTTTTTAGATAAAACATATCCAGAAGCCGTTTTAATCTCTGAATGGGGCGAACCAGATAAATCCCTGATGGGTGGGTTCCATATGGATTTTCTCCTTCACTTTGGGCCTTCCCATTATATGGATTTATTCCGGTGTAAACATCCATACTTTAGCCGGGAAGGAAAAGGGAACGCTTTTCCATTTGTAGAAACATATATGAAAAACTACCATCTGACCAATAAAAAGGGACTAATCTGCATCCCTTCCGGCAACCATGATATGGAACGTATCCGGGAATATCTGGATTATGGAGAACTCAAACTTGTATATGCCTTCCTGCTGTCCATGCCAGGCGCACCATTTCTTTACTATGGTGATGAAATCGGTATGCGCCATCTGAAACTTTCCTCTGTAGAAGGTGGATACGACCGCACTGGGGCAAGGACACCTATGCAATGGAACACGGAAAATAATTATGGATTCTCAGATGCACCTGTGGAAAAACTCTATACAGCACAAGATACATCAGATGATGCTCCGATTGTATCAGAACAGAGAGAAACACAGGATTCTCTTTGGCACGAGATACAGAAGCTAATAAAAATCCGCAGGGATTCCCCTGCTTTGTGCGCATCTGGAACGATAGAATTTATATATTGCGAACCAGAAAAATATCCCCTCGTTTATCTGCGTTCTGATGGAAACGATAAAATACTAATCGCTTTGAATCCTTCTAAGGAAAATGTTTCCTGTAAATGCCCCTATGGGCTAAAAGAAACCATTTATACTCTTGGAGATACTATAAAATTGGAAAATAACGTACTCTCTATACCAGGAGAAAGCGCAGCATTTGTATCTGTCATTTAAACTTACCTGCCTGTGTGTTTTCCTAAAACGCACAGACAGAAAAACAAGGTATAACTATGTATTATATATCTATTTATTTTGACCAAAAAGCAACGAACCGGTTACAAGATTATATAAACCAAGCAGCCAAAAAAAGCGGCAATACATTTATGTCTGACCAAAATGTACCACCACATATTACAATTTCTGCCTTTGCGTCCAAAAATGAAAAAGAAATCATCAAAAACCTGGAAAAAACTTTTTCAAATTGGAAGCAAGGCACTATTCAGTGGGTATCTATCGGAGCTTTCCTGCCGCATGTTATCTATCTTGCACCAGTGCTAAGCCAATACCTGCAGGAACTTTCCGTTGCAGCTTATGAATGCATCCAGCAGGCTGGCAATACAAACGTCCATCCCTGCTACTATCCAATGCATTGGATGCCGCATACTACAATTGGAAAAACTTTAGAAAAAGAACAGATGCAGACAGCGTTTCAGGCATTACAAGAAAGTTTTGGCATATTTACCGGAACGGCTGTCCAAATCGGACTGGCAAAAACTAACCCCTACCACAACCTTGCTTTCTTTGAATTTACAAATCCAACAGCCCCTTAACCTTTGGGGCTGTTGGAACATATATCCCTAATTATGCACTGTTTCCTTTTCAAAGTCTAAAATATTACCGTTTTCTGCATCAATTTCAAATTCATATTCTATCTCGCCGCTGACAAACTCTAATTCATATGTCATACGCCCATCGTCCCGGTCTTCTTTCTCTTTTTTCCATGTCCCATCCTTTTCTTTCAGGCCAGCCTTTTTTAATGCAATTTTTTTTGCTTCTTCTAGTGTAATGGCGCTGCCATTTCCTTTCATATCCTCCCCAGAAAGCTCTTTTTGGTTTTTAATTTCATAATCATGGCTTATTATATTCCCTGATACTGCATCAATCTCGTAATCATATTCCTTTTCACCATGATAAAATTCAATGTCATAAACTTTTCTTCCATCTTCTGTATCCTGCCCTTCTTTCGTAAACTGGACATCCTTTTCCTTCAGCTTAGCATCATTTAATGCAATCTCTTTTGCCTTCGCTATGCCAATCTCTTCCCCGTTCCCCCTATTATCCGTTCCCTCCTTATTTCCCCCATTATCCACACTCTCTGCAGGCGCTGTTTCCTTAACATCAGCATCCTGTACGCGTTTGCTGTCATCACGCCCAGAACAGCCTGTTACCAGGGCTGCACACAATAAAATGCATCCAATTTTAAAATTTCTTTTCATAATCCTATAACCTATCCTTTCTGCCAAAACGTATTTATCATTTTCCTTTCATTAAAATACCCTTTAGAACACCATATATTACGATTTCATGCCCTACTAAACCACATGCATAATGCCTGCCATAAATAGCTGATTATCTTTTCTTATTATATCCAAAAAGGATCGATTTGAAAACCTCTTTTACATAACAATAGTATCATTCCCAAGGCAAAAGTTTTTCCTATCTTAATAAAAAAGGGACGCAGCAAGCGGTAATTCCCTTGCATAGCCCCAATATTATTGAGGTTCAAGGAGCAGGTATTTTGATGGAAATACGTAAAATCAGTATTTATACGCTCTTTTGCACCATGAGATTGTTTTTGTATTGATAACCCATTTTTTGTGTGCTTGTTGGCGGTTTCTGAAAATAAAAAGGTAGCGGATTGTCTGTTAAGATAATCGCCACCTAAAGGTAAACAATATTCAGTTTTCATATCATTTTTCTGTCTTGCTTTTCCTGGCAAATTAGAATTTACAACAATATTTTATCTATCTGCCAGATTATTTCTTGCTCAGATATATCATATGGCATTAGACCAATATCTTCAAAACAGTAATTTGAAGCATAAGAATGATTATCCGTCCACTCTAATACCCAAAAATCTGTTAATGCAGATACTTTGAAAAATTCTCCATTCATTGTCCAGCAAGTACCTGACGGATATAATTCTAATTGTTTTGCTCCAAGTTCACGAAACCTGTTTTCAACAACTGCTTTTACAACTGCTTTTTCCATAAACAACACCTTCCAAAACTCCCAATTGTGATTTGATGGTTTTTAAGGGTAACATTAGCTGTTATATTTTCCCACAAGGCATTACGAACCCTGATAAGGAAAAAATGAGGGCACAAGATGTCCGGTAGGTATCTGCTCTGTGACGGCCAAGCGGAACGGAGACAACAAAATCACATAAAATATTATAACAAAATATATGGGAATTGTTAAACTGATTGAAATGCATTCAAAAAACAATGAAAAGAGGACAGATAAAACATAAATATTATTTATATTACATACAATATATACCTATACAAGCTACTGTTTATGGATAGACTGCAACAAGGCAGAAGATGGATTGAGAACCACTCCCTGCTCTGAATGTGCCTTAAATGCCCTAGAGCGTGTTTGAAAATTCATTCTCACATTATGCATTCTATGCTTTGCGCTATATTTGCCCCAAATTTAGTCAATGTAGCCCGCTACACCTCCTAAATTAGGAACACATCTCCCACAAAGTGGGGAATGCATCTTGTAAAAAGCAATTTTCAAACACGCTCTAGAGTCCCATATAATACTGGGCTTTTAAAAATACCGCCCAACTTTTAATATCCGGCCTTTTTCGCCCCGTATTTGGCTTCTGCATCTGTAAATCCGTCAAATTTTAACTGCCTGATTAATTCCTGCTTTGAAAACGGCATAATTTGAAGATATTCTTTTGCTTTTTTTGCAGCCTGTTTTTTCCAATTTGCCCCACATTTGGAAGCGCCATACTTTGCTTCTTTGTCTGAAAAGCCATCAAATTTAAGCTGCTTAACCAACCCCTTTTTTGAAAAGGCCATGATTTTTAAGTACATTTTCGCTTTTGATAAAGCATTCTTTTCTCCCCTTGTCGCCGCTTGTACTTCTGCCGTCTGCCCAGGCAGAAACAGCCCACCGCCTAATGGGGCAAGCGGAACAAAAGATGTAAAAATAGCGATAATAACCGCAATACAATAAAAACGATTTTTTGTTTTCCTAACCATAAATCCCTCCATTCTTGCCAAAGCCCGTATACTTTGGCAAAATTCTATGTTGTACAGATATACTACTCCAGCCTTTTTTCTTTCTGCATAATTGCAGTAACAATAAATACTGCTGCAAAGATAAAACTAAGGATGGACCATATCTGCAAATCAGAATAAGAACCGACATTTGCTATCCCAACCAGGCCGCCAAATGCATAAAATACCCCTGCAACGATAGTCCCAGTTTTTAACTTTCTGCAGCATATCCCTACTATCCCTGCAATAAGCATACATACAGCAAGCATAAAACCTGCACTTCCGCTCACTTCTCCATTATCCTCTAATGCATTCCCAATTCCAGCCGCACAAGACTGAAATGTAATTAATACAAAGAGGACAATAGAAATAATTCCAATCACTAACCTTGATGTTTTCATACCATTTAATCCTTTCTTTTGTTTTTTACTTCTAACATTCTTTTCGTATTATAGCATCTCTCACCCAAAAATACAACTAATAGTTAATATTTGTATTACTAATAGTTACTTACACAACTTTACCCGAATCTTTAAAATAAAAAATAATAACCAAGTATATACTACCCATATTGGTAACCTTAGCAATAATTCGGTTACTGCCCACAGCCATCCCCCATCTATGCTAATTACAGGAGGTTTCCATGAACCAGATTGCTTTAGGAAAACGAATCCGCAGCGAGCGCCAGGCGCGCGGCCTGACACAGGAGCAATTAGCCGAAAAAGCTAACTTATCCACAACCTATATTGGCTTTATTGAGCGCGGGGAACGTACGATGACGTTAAATACACTTACCACAATCGCAAATGAACTCCACGTTTCTGTTGATTACCTGCTGCAGGATATTGTCCCATTAGACAATTCAGCGCGCACAAACCGTTTAAAACAGCTCTGGTCATCTGCCACCCCTGCCCAGCAGGAGATGATTTTAAACCTAATCCAGGCTGTTTTAAACACTCCGCCCGACTGCTGATAAATCAAATAGGCGCCCTATCTCCTATTTTTGCTAAGCGCCTATTTTTATTGTTCTCTTTACTTATTGCTTAACATTCCCTTATCCTATAAACCCTAAATCTGCCATTGATAAATCCACTTCACTTGTTAATAATAACTCCCAAAAAGAATATCCTGCCCCATATGCCGCATCTGCTACCTCAAATAATACTTCATCAGCCACAATCCCGCTTCCTGCTTCCCAATCTAATGAGGACTTTCCATCCAATGTACCCAATGTTTCAAATGCAGCGCAATCCCCATATAATCCAGAATCAAGTGAAATTGCATACCTAAATTTACCATTTTTTATATTATTTTCATTTATTTCTAATGTTAAAACCGAGGTTGAATTATAAAAAATAAATCTAAATAGGCTATTTGGACTTTCATATACGATTCCGGCAGAAAAACCGTCAATATCATAACCCAAAGCAACAAATTTATTGCCATCTGAATTTGTGCTTCCATAAGTTAATATATAATTTTTCAATGTAGAAAAATTATATTCTATAGAATCTTTTACTCCTGGCATGACTGTCTCTTCTGGTTTTGTATTCGGAATATAATTTGCAGCTTCTTTTTTCACTGTTACAGTGCAAATGTATTTTTTCTTTGCCACCTTTGCAGTAATTTTCGCCGTCCCTGCTTTTTTTGCCTGTACTTTACCTTTACTGCTGACGGTTGCCACAGATTTCTTATTAGTTGACCACTTAACTTTTTCTTTTGTACCTGTTATTTTTAACAGTTTAGATTGCCCCACAGTTAAAGATAGCTTTCGTGCACTAATTTTAACAGTTGCTGCTTGTGTAACAACTGCATTTTCTGGAAATAATGCCGCTCCCAAAGATGATAGTGTAATTGCGGAGGCAAGCAGCATAACCTCAACCCTTCTACTAATTTTTTGTTTCATAATGTACTCCCCTTTCATTTTTGCTTTCCAAATATTACTATTACTAAGGCGGTTAAATATGTTCTGCCAGGCTGTCCCCCTCCCGCCATATGTTGGAAAAAAGGGGAATGCCAAGGCAACCACTACGTTACAGCGCATTTCCTATAATGCAAAAAGGAACTTGTGTCATTATATTACACAAGTTCCTTTTTCTTTTGGTATGCTGCCAGCATACATTTATAGTTGCATATATGATAAATGCACCATTACATCAGAGCGTGTTAGAAACACACTCTAGAGTGAGACATAACCAAAATCCATTATTCTTTCAGTCCAAGCAGGACAATCCTTACATAGGTTTCAAGTTCATATCCACTATAAAATGTTAAACAGAACAGCAAAAAACGGATTAACATCTCCCACTTCGCGCTTATTTTTGACAGCAGCCACATCCGATGTACCCAATCCCCATAATTGGTAAGGCAGACAAAAGCCAGCACGGCATAAAGCATTAGCGCTGTAAGTTCAAGGAAAAAGGATTGGGGAGTCACAGCACATTCTCTAACCATCTCTACCATATAAATTGCCATAACAACATAAAAACTGCCTGCCAAAAACTGTTTCCATAACACTTTACTTCGGAATCCCACCGGGACAAATGGATTTACTTCCGGCTTTGCCATCCCTACAGCCGCTTCCTGCCCATAATTCCCCACATTTTCTGGTATAGTACCTTTAGCAGTATTTCCCAAACCGCTATCCACTATACAATCCCCTGGGTTGTTACCTGCTGCATAATTTCCAGGATTATGGCTTCCTGTCTTTTCGCCTTCCTCCTTGCAGCCTTCCAACCCCCTGTAAGCTTCCAAAACATTTTGGTAACGCTGATTTGGCTCCAGTGCTATACATTTTTGGATAAACTTCTGGTACGCAGGATGGCAGCAAACATTTCCCTGTGGCTGTCTTCCCGTCAGCATCACATGAAACAGCACTCCCAGTGAATAGATATCCGACCTTGCATCCGTCTGCTGAAATCCAAACTGCTCTGGCGCAGCATATCCTGCCGTCCCTAATATCGTTGTATCCCGTCCCTGCCCTTCCTTTGGCATCCTGGCAATTCCGAAATCAAGCAATTTAACAACACTATCTGTAGAAACCAGCACATTTCCAGGGTTAATATCCCTATGTACGATATTCTGCCTATGCAGGACAGAAAGCACCTCCAACAACTGCCGGACAACCATCTGCGCCATCCTCTCATTTATCCTCTTAGACTGTACAAGTTCCTCTAATGTATCTCCACTAATATACTCTTCAATTATTATAATCCTGTCATCAATCCGTATCAAATCCAAAATAGATGCTAGGTTACGGCTGGAAATCATCCTCAGTCTTTGATACACACCTGTCATTTCCATGTCAATTTCTTTCCATATATATAATTTTCTGTCTATATTACTTTTTACAAGCCATGTTTCTTTGCCCATATTTTCCCCAAGCCTATCCAGCTTTTTATAAACTTCCCGCAAATACTGAAGCTGCATGTCCCAATTCCCCATTGCGCCAATGCCACCTTTCTATTTTATTGTCCCCTTCTCCAAATCTCTTGCCTTTTTTCAGTTCCATGATATGATTATATATAAAATACTGTAAACAGAAAAGAGGAAATAAAAAACTATGAGAAAATCTACACAGGAGTTATTAAAGATATTAAACGAAACGCCACAAATCAGCGATTATATAGAAAAAGAAGAAGACAATATGGTGCAAGCTGAACTTTTCCAATACCTGAATGCGCTCCTGAATGAAAAGCAGATTTCCGCCAGCCAGATGATAAAGCTTTCTGGATTGGACAGAACCTATGCCTATCAGATTCTGTCTGGTACCAAAAAGCCTTCCAGGGACAAAGTCCTTGCTATCTGTTTTGCCCTTAAACTTACATTTGAAGAAACGCAAAACCTATTAAAAGCTACCGGATATCCTATTTTATATGCCAGAATTAAAAAGGACAGCATCCTTATTTTCGCATTACAACATAATTCAGCATTAGCAGATGCCAATGAAATGCTTTATGACTTTGGTTTTCAGATTCTTTCATAATTTACTGCCAATCCAAGGTTATCCATAAAATAATTTGTCCCATTCCTGGCATCAAACCGCCCCGCAATTTCTTCTGCCTGCCCATAAACCCACTGTTCCAGTTCCTTTACTGGATAAACCCCATCCCTCCGAAAACAAGAAAACTGTTCTGGCAGCGCTAACGGTATATGTTCTTCCTTCTTGGAAAGCTGGTGAAGAACTGCACCTGCCCCTTTGTAAAAATCATACGCCATTTTCTCGTCCCACAATCCAGCAGCCCACGGAAAACTATTTGCCATTAATGTTACGCCCTGCTCCAAATCAGAAAAAGCAAAGCAGCGGAGGACAGCCCCAATATAGGACAAATCGCCTCTATCACGGTGCCCAATGCGTTTTAGTTCCCGTGCATAAGGAATTGCCATCTTCAAATCTCCTTTATCCATCGCATATTCAATATATGCCCTAAGCATCCTGTGCGGCGTATCGTTGCAAAAAGAAAGCCTGCGCTGCTTAATTGGCTTTGCATGCACAGCAGCCCCCTCTTCATCCCCCATTAAAAGATGCATCCTTACTGCAAATGACCGCTCACAAGCACGGCAGTCCGACAAATCATCGCGTCCCGTCTTCCAGAACCGCTGGAAATATTCAAATGCCTTTTCTTTATCTACATATACCATAAACTGGCTTTTCTGGCTCCAATAAGTGCGGTGCCCCATATTAAACCGCTTAATAAGCTGATAGTACTGGTCCATCATTTCTTCCCACTGCGAAATAGGGATTTGTGGCAGGGAAACTACTGGATCAATCGCTATCTGCATTATCATAATATACATTTCACCGCCTACCGGGCCAAACAAATCTGGATGTTCCTCAAAAATTGAACTAAACTCCACAGCTACCGGCATCGCCTTTGGCGGGTCGTCGTGGAAACAAACCTCTACCGCATATTGGTATCGAAAAAACATCCTATAATAATGGTCTTGCGCCTCATCTGCTTGCTTTATTGCAGACAATAACGCTTCTCTTAAAGCTGCCCCTTTTAAAAGCTCTAAACTTTTCTGAATTAAACTTCCATCATATTTAACTGCCATATACCTCTCCTTTCTTAGTAACTGTCTACCAGATACAACAGTTCCTTACTCAATGTCCTTAACTCCTTATTATGCAAAGAATGCCCTCCGGCAGCTAAAGCCTGGACATAAAGCACCTTTGCCATACTTCTTAGCAATCCATCCTCCTGGACAGATAAAAGCCGCTGAACCAATGGATTGTGATAATTTAAGTAAAGCCTTGCAAGCGCCTTACCAGAATTTCCAGATAATAGGGACGAAAGCGCCACTGAAAAAACACCGCTGGAACTTTCCTTTGCCCCCTGTACCTGGCGCAAAAAACGGACATCATCACTGATAGAATAAAGCGCTGGCAAATCCGCTGGCTGGAAAGAACGTAAATCCGCCCTACAGTCAAATTCCTTCAGGCCCTCATTCATGGCAGCCAGCATCCTTTGTGCCTCCCTATGGCTTTCTGCCGGAACTTCTTTCAGCACCTTCCCCATATCCTCCTCATGAAGCGGCACAACTGGGAGATGAAAACGTTTTGCAAACTTTGGGATAAGCTGGTCGTCAAATGCATAACCAGAACAAATTAAAAGGCGGTTTTGTGCAATAAAAACTGGTTTTAACTGTTCAAACCGCGGAACATCGCCAATATAAGAAGCGCTGCCCGCATGTTTTAATGCGATACCTGTCATTCTTCCTTCCGAAGTTACAAAAGGCAAATAGTCAATAAACATATCAAATATCTCATCATCCCACACTGCCATTGACTTAATTGCATCATAGTGGACAGAAACAATCTTTTGCAGTACTTCCGGGTTATCTTTTGACAAACGCCGGAAATGCTGTTTTACAGTATCTGAAAATTCCTGCCTTGCCTCCTCTAGTTCCCCATCTTCATAAAAGCCTTCCCTTGATGCCGTTGGCCTCAGCCCTGTTGTATTAAAAAAGCAGCGCAGAAAAAATGCCCAATCCGGCAAAAGAGGCGTCCCCTGGTCTGTCAAAAGCATATTTTTCAAATATATGCGGTGCCCGTTTTTTACAGAGGAATCTGTTTTATAGGGAAGGACATATGCTGCGCCAGACAAATGCTTTGTATGGAATATAACTACATCCAAAAAATTTTCTTGAAAAAGCCACTCCCCAAAAGCGAAAAGCTTCCCACGTCCCATCTGCATAAAATTTTCAGGAATTTGGTTCAAAGGCTTCTTTCCCTTATTCAAGTAAACCGGAATAGGGAGCATTAACCCATAATACTGAACAAGCCTTGTTACAGCCCCTTCCTGGAAATACTCCTCACATCCTTCCTTGGCTGTTAAGATAACAGAAGTGCCTGTGGGAATATCCTTATCCTGTCTTTTCCCTTCCTTTGAATCCTCCAGCCTTTTTAACGTGTATGTGCCATCTGGCTTCCCTTTCCAGACATAAGCTTTTTTACCGTCTATTGATTTTGTATGTACTACAATTGCGTCAGAAACCATAAAGCATGAAAGAAGCCCAATGCCAAACCGCCCAATATAATCCTCCTGCAGCCTACTGTCTAATATGCCGCTTTTAGAAGATTGCCCAATCACAGATAAAAACTGGTGGATTTCCTCCTTTGTAAGCCCTGCCCCATTATCTGTAAAAACAATTTTTTTGCCAGGCTTTAGCCGGATATTGATTGCCCCCCTGTCCCAGCCAGATTCCCGCCTTTTCCGCAAAGCAACCGCATCTGTTCCATTTTGCAGCAGTTCCCTTAAAAACACATCTGCCGATTTGTATAAATGATTTGATAAGATATCCAGCATCCCGCCCAAATTTACCTGAAAATGATATTCCTTACCCATTTTATCCCCCTTCCATATTTTTATCGTTTGCTAATTTTTACCTTTCTTTAAATCTATATCTGCCATATCCCATGACAGCCACCTTCTCAATTATGACCCATATTTATGTGCCTTAACACATAACGGTAAGGTTATCTTGGTAATAAAAAGGCATCAGGACACACAATCCCAATGCCTTCATCTAATATTTATTTTACCACCATCCCACCATCTTGCCAACCCAATAAAGTACGCCAAATACCCAGCTTGAAAATATCCCATACAAGATAACGGGTCCTGCGATTGTAAAAATCTTACAGCCAATCCCAAACACCTGCCCTTCTGCCTGGAACTCAATTGCCGGCGATACCACAGAGTTAGCAAATCCGGTAATCGGCACAATACTTCCAGCGCCGCCAAACTGCCCTACCTTCTGGTAAATATTCAGCCCAGTTAAAATAATGCTAAGCACCACAAGCGACATTGTAGCGTATAGGGAAGATAGCTCTTTATCATTTCCAAGATACTGGTAAAATGAGCTAAACCCCTCTCCGACACAGCAAATTGTCCCTCCAACCAAAAATGCCTTTAAGCAATTAATAATGCAGTTATTTTTAGGCGTCATGTTCTCAACATACTGGTTATACTTATCTTTCTGCTTTTGTCCATCTTTTTCGTGGATTACTTCTTCTATTGTAGGTTCTGTGCTATTTTTTTCGTCCATTATTCCCCTCCATACTGCGCCTTATGCGCCCTAAATAATAGTAACAGCAGATATCCATCTGCCTTTTCTATCAACTTAACCTTATTGCCACACGCCAGTTAATGTGGGCAGAAACAAAGCTGGTATAAGCTGCCAAGCGCCTTCCCAAGCCCCAAGGAAGCAATCAGGACAGGAATCCCTAAACGCAAGTTTGTCCTTTGGCACAATACCGGGATAACCTTTAAAGTTTCTGCAAGCGCCATTGCAAGCGAACCGACAAAAACACCTGCAAACAACCCATAAATTGCCAGGCCAACCATGCCCATCCCAATATGCACCTGGAATACTGACATAAAGGAGCCAACAATGCCGCCAATTGCAATCACTGTTTCCATCTGATAGATATGGCTTGCCAGCCCCAGCCTGTCGGCCATACGCGGTATAATCCCCAAGATAGAAATAAATGCAAAAACTCCCCCGGCAACTGCAACGCCCCCACTAAAACCAATAACTGTTAATACAATATTTTGAATGATTTGCATATGCTTCCCCCATTTCTTTTTCTCCCATCCGCCCAGCTTACTTAATGATTTTACCCTCCCGGTCGGCATCCTTGATAATTGCCTTATTCATTTCTTCTTCATAGTTACGCATCTCAATATGGATTGGCGTTGGGTCATCATGTAGCTTCTGTCCCTTAAAATGGTTATAAAAGCCTAAAATCCCTGCCAAAATCCCTATGCTGTAGGCAACCTCCAAAATAGAGCCGCTCTCTTTTTTTACACCTGTCACTAAGTAGTAAAGATTGTCAAACACCTCTCCCACGCTGACGTCTGTATTAAACGTCATAATAGTAAACGCTGCGCCAATAAACACGATAAGGGAAAGAAGTACCAATTTAGTATACTCCATCGCTTTTTTAGGTGTCAGAGGCATTTTATACTCTACTACAAAATCTGATTCCCCAATATTTTCTACCTCTATGCCAGGAAACTCTTTCTGGATTAAATGAATCACTTTCATAACCGAAAAAATCAACTTCTGGTTTTTATCTCCTCCAACGGTATATAAGATAATATCCCCTATCTTTTTACCCATTTCCGCATCTGCAGTATAAATCTCGGCAACATCCTGCAAAAGGATCTTACGGTTTACAACCTGCGCATTCTGCGGCAATTTTATATATACTACGCCAGATTTCATGCCCTTGCCCCCGCTTCCCTGTCCCCATCTGTACTGCAGCTTTTAAAAGGAAGCCTTACTACCGTCCCCTTTTCCTCGTGCTGTACAATACGGCCATTTACAAACGCTTCCTTTTCGCTGCTTCCAGCCTGGTATAGGCAGACTGTCGTTAAAATCATAATCCCAAGCACAAAAAAGAACCATACCTTTTTATTTTTTACTGCCTGCATCATTACCCCTCCAATCCTCAACACTGCATCTGTAAACAGTAACTTTTATATACAAAAAGTATGGCTCTTCTTTTTATTTTTATTCATGTTTTAAGAACAAAAAGTGCGTTCCCGCATCTGCCTTAAAATTTTCTTTTCCAAACGGCTGACTTGTACCTGGCTAATTCCAAGGCATCTGGCTACCTGGGACTGTGTCATTTCCCGAAAATAGCGGTACTCAATTAATTTCCGCTCTTTTTCACCCAACTCATTTAAAAGCTGCCCAAGCAGCATATGGTTCAATATCTCCTCCTTTTCTGTATCCAAACTAGCGCTTCCCTGGTTCATCAAACGGGCTGATTCTGCGCTGCTTGTCCCGGCATAGCCGATTACCCCATCGCTTGCCCGTACAATCTGGTCAACCATTGAAATATCCTTCCCTTCCGATTGGTAAATCGTCCGGTAAATGGAATCCACCTCGCTTCCTGCCTCCATCGCAAGCACAATCTCTTCTGCTGTCAGTTCTGTTGCAGCAGCAATTTCATCTATCGTAGCATTCCGCCCAAGCTTTTGGCTTAAGCTCTCTGCTGCCCTTTTTACCTTAAAGCCGTTTTCTTTTATTGTCCGGCTTACTTTTATCATTCCGTCATCCCGCAAAAAACGTTTGATTTCGCCATTTATCATTGGTACAGCATAAGTAGAGAATTTTACCTGGTAGCTCATATCAAAATGGTCAATTGCCTTAATTAAGCCAATGCATCCAATCTGAAAAATATCCTCCTGGTCATATCCGCGCCCTGTATAGCGTTTTACAATATTCCAGACAAGGCCGATATTATTTTCTACAAGCTGGTTCCTGGCTTCCATATTCCCTGCATGTGCTTCCGCCAATAGCTCCATCACATCCATCGCATCTACCATTTTGCAGAAATTTAACTATCCTGCCCCTTTCCAATCTGCTTCCTCATCAAAACGCTCGTCCCCTTTCCTGGTTCTGAAGTTACTTCCAGGGAATCCATAAAAGCCTCCATAAAGGCAAAACCCATGCCTGAACGCTCCCATTCTGGCTTTGTTGTATACAATGGTTCCATTGCTTTTGCAATATCTGTGATTCCGATTCCAGTATCTGTAATACGGACGATCACTTCTTGCTCCTGGATCTCACAGGTGATTTCTATTTCCCCTGACTTCCCACAATACCCATGGATAATACTATTCGTGACTGCTTCTGATACAGCAGTCTTTACATCAGCAAGCTCTTCTAGTGTCGGGTCCAGCCTTGTTATGTAAGCTGCCACAACAGTCCTGGCAAACGCCTCATTTTCCGAAACACTTTCAATGATTAATTTCATAATAGCTGTCTTTCTCCTTCCTGCTCTTTTGCATCCTCTCCAATGCTTCCCCTACTGTATCATACCTTTCAATAATTTTATACAGCCCTGAAAGGGTAAATATCCGGTTCACGGCTTCCCCAACATTTGTAACAGCCGCCCTCCCCCCTAAGAACATTACTTTTTTGTATCTCCCCATTATCAGCCCAATCCCTGAACTATCCATAAACCCTACATCTGTAAAGTCAAAAATTATATGCTTCATATTCCCTGCCTCAATCAGCCTGTCAGAATATTCCCTAAGCCGTAAAACAGTATGATGGTCCAAATCATCTGTTACATAAATTACAAGGCAGTTCTGGTGCAGCTCATAATGCACCAACCTGTTTTCTGCCTGAGCCTCCATAATACCACTTCCTTTCCTCTTACATCACTTTTAGGAACTGTAAATAATGAATCATCCTTTATAACTTGTTTCATTTTTTACAATTCTTGCCATTACAAAAAATTCCGCCAAGGTATACTCCCAGGAACTGTGAAAAGATAACCTAATCCTTTTCCTAAAGGTTATTTCTTCACAATTCCCTATGTATTCCCTGACGGAATTTTCCCATCATTTTATCTTTTCTATTCGCCTAACTCCCGCAAACGCTTCTGCGCTTCACCAACACGTGGAGAATCAGAGTATTCTTCTAAAATCTTGTTGTAATATTCCTTTGCTTTCTCTGGTTCTGATTTCTGCTGATAACAACGCCCCAAAAAGTACATGGCATCAGTATTATCCGGGCTGTATTCAAGAGCGCGCCCTAACAATTTAATTGCCTTATCATAATCCTTTTTACCAGCATACTCCCCTTCTCCATTATATGCATCCCGCCCCTTAACAAAATAACTGTTGGAAGCTTCGTCATAAGTTTCATCTTTTATTTTATCATAGAGTTTTTTCGTCTTTTCCGCAGAAAGCGTTTCCTCATTTACCTTTGCCAGGCTCTTTGCCGCATTCTCCTTATCGTTATCCAAATAGTATTGCATTGCCTCTGCCAGGAAATCATATGACTCCTGAACTGTAGCGCCACCTTCTGAACCTTTTCCTTTTAATTCCTCATTCTGCCTTTTCAGTTCTTCTAACTCATCTGTAAGCTTTTTATTTTCATTTCTCAGCATCGAAACATCACTGTTATTTTCTGCCATCTGCTCACTATAGTTTTTAAAATCTTTGTTGTCCTGGTTCGATTTCTTTGACTGAATATGCGGAATAATCAGAAACCCCATCAAAGCCATGCCAATTACAACGCCTACAATCACATTGATAAATGGCAAAACAGATGGTTTTTCCTCCTTATATGGCGTTATCGTCTTATATGCGTCTGGTATTTCCGCCTGGGGTACGATTTTACGTGCCTCGGGTTCTTTCCTGACAGCAGCAGGAACCGCTTTTTCTACAGCCTCTCCCTTTAAATGGATATCTGAAAGCTCATTTAGGTAACGGATTGTAACCGTATTAGTAACGTCAATTTTGCCGGCATTTACCAAAAGCTTCTTTGCCCGCACCTTATTTTCCTTTTTATCTGTCATCATATACAGTAAAGCAAGCAACTGGCTGGCACGGATGAACTTGGGGTTCATATTGACCACCTTTTTCAGTTGGATCACTGCCATGTCCCCATCGCCGTGCTGCGCGGAAAACAACGCTGCATTGTACTTTTTAATTGTCTGGCTATACATTTCCAGACGGTTTGGGTTAGACTGAACCATGCCGATATATCTATCTGCATCATTATTTTCTGCCTGAAAGTGCTTGCTGATTACCCACTCGCTCAACGCAGAGACGATCTCGCCCTCTTCAAAATAAATCAGCCCTAAAAGGTTTCTTGCATCAGTATTCCGTTTATTAAACTCCAGGCTTTTCTTCAAAGAAAAAACAGCGCCTGACAAATCCCTGACCTTTGCCTGTTCCAGCCCTTTATTATAACAGCTGTTTGATATACTGATTATTTTCCGGTAGCCTGATAAATCCTGGCCGCAGTTAAAACACCGCGTTTTTGTAAAAGCTATCTTAGCATTGCATCTTGGACAATTCATGATTCCTCCACCCACTCTACTGTGTTATTTTCGCTTCCTACCTTCGCCCCTGTCAAAATCGACTGCAGTAAATCCGTCACATCTGTGGTGTTATTCCCATAAATTGCATCTTCCGCCTGTTCAATATCAAGGCTCGGCTGAAACTTTGCTAATTCTGCTTCAAAATCCATCTTACACTACCTCCATCTAATCATCAATTATTATTTTTCGCAAATCTCGACAAATCATACTATCAAATTTGGTATGTCAATTGACTTCAATAACAGAACCCCTTGCATTAATCTCCACATGGTTTGCTTCTTCCCTGATATTTGTCATTACCCCATTAATATTAATTTTTGTGCCAGGATACAATACCTTCTGTACCTTAACTTTGGCATTGTTCGCCCTGCTCATCTGATCCATGACGCTTTGCTTCTCACGGATTTTTACATTGATTGCACTTTCCTTCTCCACTTTACTCCGTATCAGCTTGATTTTCTGCATCCGCAAATCCTCGCGCTGTGTCTTTTCTATCATAATATCAATCTGGTTGATCCCATTCACAATCTTTTGCAGTTCCTGCTCTAAGGCAGCCTCTTCCTTCTCTTTCAACATCAGCCTGCTAAACAGATCTTCCTCAACCCCGGCAAAAATCATTGTTTTCACCTCTGCCATATTTCCAATAATCGTTGCAATAATATGGCGCTCTGCCCGGATTTCCCCACCAATGATAATCCCAAACCGACCAGATACCAAAACGTCACGTCTTGCCGTGATATAACTGTTCATAATGGCATTCGCATTTACATCCCCACCAGATTCTACTGTTGACTGCTCAAAAAACTTCCCAGAAACAGAGCCTCCAGCAACAATTTTCCCTTTTCCGCTCCCCTGCATCCCATTTTTTAACACAACATCCTTCGCAGCATGTAGTTCACTTGCCTCAACATAACCGTCTACAACAATAGAACCTTTTTCTGAACGGATTGTAACGCCAGTCAATACATTCCCATGGATATGTATGTCATTCATAAAAGAAACATCGCCAGTTGTCAGGGAAACATCACCTTCTATTACCAGCTCATTATCTACAACCAAACGGTCGTTAATATATGTTGCGCGCCCAGAATGTTTTGCAAAATATTCCCTTCCGTTCTCCGAAACATTAAATCCCTTTCCCTTTAACCTGGCAAGTTCTTTCCCTTTCTTTGCAACAATTGTTTCCCCCTGAAACGTTTCCCCATCCTGGCTTTCAATCGCTGGATGGTATATTACCAGCTTCTGCCCCTCTTCTACAAAAGGGACGTCCCCATATTCAGAATAGTCAACGGAACCATCCTGCAAAATCTTCGGCTTCGTATCTATCGTTGTAGAAAAAAGAAACTCAAACCAGCCATCTTTCCCATCTACCGGCTTCTTACTCTCTGCTACAAGGTACTTTTTCCCAATCTGCCTTTCAATCAGCATCCGGTCAATCACTTCCTCATAAATTCCTGTGGTAACGTCTACATCAGACAAAAAACGGAATATATTTTCCTTTTTATATTCCTTTTCCTCATCCTGGAAATAAATATAAACTTCTGTAGCATCCTCTGAAAACTCAATGCCAACCCCGCCTCCTGGCGTATCTGTCTGCTGCATGTTCTCACCCCTTTCTCATTTTTTCAGAAAATAGTGCACCTATTTAAGCATAGTATATAAAACTTTTTGGGATAATGCAAGGCGAAAAGAAAAGTAACTTTTAATAAATCCCCAATAAAATAAGCATACGGAAAATAAAATCGTCCATACCTCTCTGCCGGAATAGCCTCTTCCCTTTTACAAGCCGCAGCCTCTTTGAAAAGCCCTTTCTTCCCTCTACCAGTTCTTTTGCCAGCTTTAGGCAGGAAGCAGATTTTGCATCCCCCCTATATTCTTTTAAATCTTCCCGCTCAGGCAATGCCCCAAAAATCTTTATAAATTCTTCTGCCTGACGGCTGATATCATGCCTTTTGCCCCAAAAAAGGCGCAGCCTCCCATAAAATTCTTTCCATCTGCCTGAATTTACACCAACAACATTCCCTCCATGCTGCCGGTAACAGATATGGGGCGTTTCATCATAATACACTCTTCCAAAGCAGGACGCCGCAAGATAGAACCACCGGTCATGCATCACTGTAAACTGTGGAAACCGAACTGCCACCAATGCACGCAGCTCCTCGTTCATAACAGCCGTACAGCCTGTTACGATATTTTCCAAGAGTGCATTCCCGAAAGAAGGTCGCATTGCAGGACGTTTCATAGCAGAAGTAATCGCATTTAATTCTGCATCTACAAGTTTTGGACGGCAGCAATATAAAAACGGCCTGTTTTTCCCATACTTTTCAATAATCTGTATTGCGCTGCTCATTTTATCTGGCATCCAAAAATCATCCTGGTCTGAAAATGCATAGAAATCCGCTTTTTCCGTTTTTTTCATCAATTCAAAAAAGCTCTGGATGACTCCGCAGTTTTCCCCTTGGTACCACCGGACTTCCTGCGGGTATCTTACCGCATATTCCTGTAAAATCTTTTGTGTGCCATCCTTGGAACCATCATCACGTACCAGAAGCTGCAATTTCACTAGCCCCTTTTGTTTGCAGTCCTGCTGTAAAACAGAATCCAGTTGTTCCCTTAGATAGGCTTTTCCATTGTAGGTAGACATTAAGATTTGCAGTTTCTTCATAAAAATACACGCCTTCCTCCATTTTTTGCCTTCTATAATGAATCGTAACGATGCGCCATCTTAGGCGTGTTTGAAATTGATTCTCAAACACGCTCTAACCAAGGTAATTTTCAATCATACCCCGTAATTCCTTTTCCACCTGTGCAAATGGCTGAACTTCAAATACCATGTCACTCTGCTTTTGGGGCGGCTCTTTTTCAAGCGCCTCACCCATATAGTGGAGGAACTCATAATATAGGCAGGTATCATCCACATTTTTGACTGCCTTCCTCTCTTCTTCTGTCGGAAGATTCCCTAAAAACTTCCTGTATATGGCATTTTGCAGCGTTTCTTCCATCTTGTGGTATCCATCCAGCTCTGCTTTCACCGGCCGGGTAATATCAGACAGGTATGCTTCACTTGCATCATGCAAAAGGCATGCAAGGATTACCCTGCCAGAATATCCCCTGGCCGCCGCCTCTTTCCCGCATGCAATGCTGTGCTGCGCCACAGAGTAAAACTCTGGGAAATGCCCATTTGCCCTTGTCATAAGGGATTGCGCATGGACAATGTCTTCCAGCAGTATTTCTTCCTCTTTCGGCTCAAGCGGCGTAAAATGTACTTTACTATATGTTGTAATATGCATCACAGCCTCCTGCCGCTAACAGCCCTCAAACTGGCGTTAGCTACAATATCTTTGATAAGAAATCACGCAGCCTCTGGCTCCGCGGATTTGCAAATAATTCCTTCGGCTCATTATCTTCTTGGATTACCCCTTCATTGATAAAGAGAATCCGGCTCGCAACCTCTTTTGCAAAACCCATTTCATGGGTAACAACAACCATCGTCATCCCCTCTGCGGCAAGCTCCCTCATCAGCTCCAAAACTTCACCAACCATTTCCGGGTCAAGCGCTGAAGTCGGTTCATCAAAAAGCATTACATCCGGATTCATTGCCAAGGCACGGATTATAGCGATACGCTGCTTCTGCCCTCCAGAAAGCTGCGCCGGATAGGCATCTGCTTTATCTAAAAGGCTAATCCTTGCTAAAAGTTCATCTGCCCTTTCTGCCGCCCCCTCCTTTGTCATTTTCCCTCTTTTTACCGGGGCAAGCATAATATTTTCCCGAATCGTCATGTTAGGGAACAGATTAAACTGCTGGAACACCATCCCCATCTTTTCACGCATTTTATTGATATCTACTGATTCATCTGTAATATCAGTCCCCTCAAATGTAACTGTGCCGCTTGTCGGCTCTTCTAAAAGGTTCAACGACCGCAAAAATGTTGATTTACCGCAGCCAGACGGACCGATAATTGCTACAACTTCCCCCTTTGAGATTGTTGTATTGATTCCCTTCAATACCTTATGCTGCCCAAATGACTTATATAAATCCTTTACTTCAATTAAAACTTCTCTCTCCATTTCACAATCCCCTTTCCAAAATCATCCTGGAACAGCGCTTAACGTTCATTTCCCCGTAACTTACGCTCCAGACGGTTCACGCCTGCCGTAAGGAGCAAAACAATTACCAGGTAAATTAATGCTACTGCATACAAAGGCAGATATGCTTCATATGTAATGCTCCGGATAATGTCGCCGCCCTTTGTCAAATCCATCAGGCCAATATACCCACTAATAGAAGTTTCTTTAATTAATACAATAAATTCATTTCCAAGCGCTGGTAAAATATTTTTTATTGCCTGCGGGATAATAACGGATTTCATTGTCTGCTGGTAACTTAACCCCAGACTCCTTCCAGCTTCAAATTGCCCGTTATCTACAGACATAATGCCAGAACGGATTACTTCTGCCACATACGCAGCTGAATTCAGCCCAAAACCAATAATTGCTACAACAATCTTATTTTGCACAGCAGTTAAAATAACATAATAAATAATCATCAGCTGCACAACTGCGGGCGTCCCACGCATTACCGTCAGATACACCTTACAGATAAAATTTAACAGCGGAAGCTTCCCTGCACGGTCATAGCCGGTACGCACCAACGCAATCAAAAGCCCTAAAGCAATCCCAAGCATCACTGCAAACAAAGTAATCACCAGCGTATTCCCAAGTCCCTTTAACAAATATTCGTATCTGTTATCTTTTATAAAATTGTCATAAAAAGATTCCTGGAACGACCTGTCTTTTTGGACAGCCATTTCATCCCGCACAATAATAACCTGCGTTGAAGTCGTATATGAGTCTGTAAAATCAATGCTTTTTAAACGGTCTTCCGTCACTGTCATCCCGGCAGCCCCTACATCCGCCTTGCCGGAAGAAACTGCTGTTATAATTGCATCAAAGTCCATATTCTGGACTTCCAGCGCCATCCCCAGCTTATCACAGATTGCCTGCATAATATCTATATCAATCCCAACAATTTCTCCTTGGTCAAAATATTCATATGGTTTAAACTCTGCATTTGTCGCTACTGAAAGCGTCCCATTCTTCCTAACTACATCTTTTTGGGGAATATATGGGTTTTTCCCTTTTACATCATCAGCGCCTGTATAATAGTCTTTTATCTGCTTTAACACTCTTTCTTCTTTTAATTCATTTAACGCAGTATTTATCTGCTGGCGCAAGGCTGCATTGGACTTATCAATACAAATCGCATATTCTTCCTTTGTAAATTCTTCATTTAAAATCCTTAATTCCTCGTTTTTCTCTACATAAGCCTTTGCAGGCTCTTCATCAATAATTACACAGTCAATTTTCCCAACCTTTAATGCCTGGACTGCATCCGCCCCTTTATTAAAACGCTCGATTACTGTCCCTGAACCATCCTTTTCATAATCGCCAGCATAGATATCCCCTGTCGTGCCAAGCTGGACGCCAATCTTTTTTCCCGGCAAATCATTTACGCCTGTAATAATATTCTTTTTGATTTCCTCTGCTTTTTTCTTCGCCGTCTGACTTTTGTAATAACCGAATCCCACAATGCCCGCAACAAAAAGAACCGCCACACAAAGATAGAGCGTTACCCTTTTCCTGTTTTTCATTGTCATAACATGCCTCCAATCAAATACTGTTTCCCCCGGCCTGTCGCCATGATGCAACCAAAAGGGCAGCGTAAATGGCTGCCCCCTCCGAATATTTCATTTTTTATGACATAAATTCCTTTATTTTTGCATAGATGCCTTCTGCATCCAAACCATACTTCTTAATCAATTCCGTTGCCGGGCCTGATTCGCCAAAAGTATCATTCACGCCAATCTTTAAAACCGGTACTGGCGCTTTTGCACAAAGACAGTCACAAACTGCGCTGCCAAGCCCTCCTATTATGGAATGCTCTTCAACTGTTACAACCTTCCCTGTTTCCTTTGCTGCCGCTACAACAAGCTCCTCGTCTAAAGGCTTAATCGTATGGATATTAATTACCTTTGCTTCAATGCCGTCTGCTGCAAACTTTTCTGCCGCTGCCAGCGTCTCGCTTACCTCCAGACCAGTTGCAATCAATGTAACATCTCTGCCTTCACGGAGCACAACGCCCTTGCCAATCTCAAAATTATAGTCTGGCGTATCATTCATCACAGGTACCGCAAGCCTGCCAAAGCGGAGATATACCGGCCCTTGATGGTCGAGCGCTGCTTTGACAGCCGCTTTTGCTTCCACATCATCAGATGGGTTAATGACAACCATTCCCGGAATTGTCCGCATCAATGCAATATCTTCGCAGCACTGGTGTGTTGCGCCATCTTCACCTACAGAAATACCTGCATGCGTTGCGCCAATCTTTACATTAAGCTTTGGATACCCAACAGAATTACGAACCTGCTCAAATGCACGTCCTGCTGCAAACATAGCAAAAGAACTGACAAATGGGATTTTCCCTGTTGTTGCAAGCCCTGCTGCAATACCTACCATGTTACTTTCTGCAATACCGCAGTCAATATGCCTGTCTGGATATGCCTTCTTAAAAATGCCTGTCTTCGTTGCAGCAGCAAGGTCTGCATCTAATACCACCAGATTAGGATAATCCGGTGCAAGCTCTGCTAAGGCGTTCCCATAGCTCTCTCTTGTTGCGATTTTCTTAACATCTGCCATTTTATCCTCCATTCTGCCCACAGAAGATATCAATAAATAATGAGAACATTATTTATGATAACTCCTTACAGGTCCTCACCAATTTTTTCAAGATCTGCAATTGCCTGTGCAAATTGCTCATCATTTGGGGCAGAACCATGCCAACTTGCCTGGTTCTCCATAAAGGACACGCCCTTGCCCTTTACACTCTTAGCAATAATTGCCGTAGGCATCCCCTTTGTTTCTTTTGCCTTCTGGAATGCATCGCCAATCTGCCCAAAATCATGTGCATCAATTTCAATCACATTAAAATTAAATGCCCTGAACTTATCAGCAATTGGATATGGAGAACAAACGTCTTCAATGTTGCCATCAATCTGTAAGCCATTATTATCTACAATAAATACAAGGTTGTCTAACTTGCGTGCGCCTGCAAACATTGCAGCTTCCCAAACCTGCCCTTCCTGAATCTCCCCATCACCAAACAGGCAAAATACACGGTAAGAAGCATTGTCCATCTTTCCTGCCAGCGCCATTCCAACTGCCGCAGAACCACCCTGTCCCAGAGAACCACTTGACATATCTACACCAGGGATATGCTTCATATCTGGATGTCCCTGTAAATAAGAGCCGACATGGCGGAGTGTCTTTAAATCCTCAACAGGGAAATATCCCCTGTGCGCTAATGTGGAATAAAGCCCTGGGGCAATATGGCCTTTAGAAAGCACAAGACGATCCCTGTCTGCCTTTTTGGGGTCTTTCGGGTCAATATTCATTTCTTTAAAATAAAGATAAGTTAAAATATCTGCTGCTGACAAAGAGCCGCCCGGATGGCCGGATTTCGCGTTGTAAACAGCCGTCACAATGCCTTTACGCACCTCATTTGCAGTCTTCTTCAATGCTAAAGTATCCATAATTTGCACCAAGCCTCAAGCGAAAATGCTTGCATTTTCATTTGAAGCGCAAACACAAAAGGGTGAAAGATATGTGTTTGCACATTATCCTTTCCTCTTTTTTTCTTTCACCCTTCTTTCCTATATGTTTGTCCATATCTTTCTAGAGCGCCCCTTACTCCCCAAATACAGCCTTATAATCTTTCTGGAATTTGTCAATCCCCTGGTCTGTCAATGGATGTTTTGTCATCTGCTCAATTACCTGATATGGCACTGTCGCAATATCAGCCCCTGCCAGCGCACAGTCTGTTACATGGATTGGGTTACGGATACTTGCAGCGATAATTTCTGTCTCAATGCCATAATTATCAAAAATAGTAGTAATCGTTTCAATCAAATCAACGCCAATTGTAGAAATATCATCCAAACGCCCAAGGAATGGCGATACATAAGCTGCCCCTGCCCTTGCTGCAAGAAGTGCCTGATTTGCCGTAAAAATCAGAGTAACATTACATTTAATGCCTTCACTTGCAAGCACCTTTGTGGCTTTTAACCCTTCTACTGTCATTGGAATCTTTACAACCATATTTGGATGGAGCTTTGCAATCTCCCTTCCCTCTGCAATCATGCCCTCTGCATCTACTGTAGTAGCTTTTACCTCACCACTGATTGGCCCGTCTACAATATCTGCGATTTCTTTCAGTACATCTTCCTGGCTTCTTCCGCCTTCTTTTGCGATCAGGGATGGGTTTGTAGTAACTCCACAGATTACACCCATATCATTTGCCTTTTTAATGTCCTCAATTTTTGCTGTGTCAATAAATAATTTCATACTTATTTTCCTCCTTCTATATATAAATTTTAGTAACGCAAAACAAAAAATACTCAGGCTACTACACTATACCATGCTTCAAACATCTGGTCAATGAGTTTCATTTTGGACTGAATAAACACTTTCAGAATCGTTACTATTCACGGCAACTCCGAATCAATAAAACCAGAATCCTTTAAAATCTTTCTTGTAGACACGGTATGGGCGTCTGCCAAGGTTAAACTGCCGGACTACTTTTCCGTTCCAGTCCGCTTCTACAAAAAACTTCCCATCACTGCAGCAATAAATGTAAGTATCTTTCCCAGCCAAAACATTGCCATCTTTTTTTGTCCGGTCAAGCGCCGTCTTATTTTTAAGCTCATATGTCCCGGTTGTTTCATCTACAAGATAACGGTAATAATAAGACTCTCCGTTTGCTTTTGCCCCTTTTCCACTATTGCTGTTTAAAAAGGAAATATAGCTCTGCCCTTCCGTCGATCTTTTCTTGTAAGTAATTGCCTCCTGGCCAAACTGTGCCTCAAATGGATCCGGCTTTTTTTCCTTCCTCAGTATATTTTTTACTGCGGCTGTCTCTTCCGGCTCTTCTGCCGCCTCTTCCCCTGCAGACTTCTTTAAAACTTTTTTTGCCAGGCTTTTATATGGCTGGTACAGTTTTTTATCAGCAATAATATAATCTATCTTTGGGAGCAGGCTTCCTATATTGCTTATTTTTATCAGGCTGGAAAGGTTCTTTGCGCTTAAAAGCACCTGGTTTGTACCAACTACCTGAACCGAATTTAAGCCAACCCAGTCCACATTTTTCTTTTTCGCCTTCTTGGCTGCATTTTTATAAACACTCTTAAACAGGGTATCCATATCTACTTTCTCTGTTACTGCGCCATCTTCCAGCTTTACCTCCAAAACCTTACTTCTTGGGGTGGCATTCCTGCCATTGGCTGTTGCAATCACATAGACATTCCCATATCCGTCATAAGTAAATTCCCCTGCCTGGCGGTATCCGTCCAAGGGATATGTCTTCATCACCTGCCCTAAGGCATTTACCTGAGCCAGTTCTGTATCATTCACGGAATACATGATATTATCATAAATCTGCTCCAGGTTCCTTCCACAATAGCCATCTGTTGGGATTTCACCACGCAGTACCCCGGAATTGTCATATAAAAGTACCGCATACCTCTTTGTTACGATTTTTTTCTTCTTTTTCTTCTTTTTCCCTGAAGGAACTGTTTTTACAGTTGTATACTTCTTCCCATCCTGGAATACTACATAGAGGCCATTGGAAATTGTTACTTTACTTCTCCCTTTCACCACATCAAGGTGCTTCGCCGCCCCTACCCTGCTCTCTGGGATTTTAACAGAAAATGTCTTGGTAGCTGACAATTCATCATTAGAATTATAAACACGTATTGTAATATAATTTGTCTCTCCTGCTACCAGCCCAATCACCTGAAATTCATGTTCTTTTTTCAGGCTGCCAGATGCATTCGGAATCGCTGTCCTCGTAAAATCAGGTATTTTACTGTCTTTAACAGAAATTGTATACCTGCAATAGCTCTTCCCGTTTGTTTTAAAATAGACATACATCGCATTGCTGTTCGTTCCATATGGGTTGTATGCCCAAAGCGCATTCTCTAGGGAAAATGTCTTATTCTTTTTTATTGTTGTTAGCTTTTCTTCAATATCTGCTGACTTCTTTGTAGAATATATCTCTTTTATGCTGCCAAAACCAGTAGTAACTACATTTTTGTTGTCACCGGACATAGAAAGCGGAATAATATCAACCTCTTTAACTTCATCAATCACTTTCCCTTTCTGGTCTTCTAAAAGGTCACGTTCCTCTTTCAGGTCTTCTTCTTCCTGCCTTGCAATGTTTTTTGACATATCATTAAACTTCCAAAGCAGCGCTCCGGTTCCAATCAAAAGCAAAACCATTGTAATAAGGATAACTTTTATCTTGCCTTTCATCTCCCTCTTCTCCTTTTCCTATTCCTATTCTTCCAGCATCCCCTTCAGCTTTGAAAACAGCTCAGGATATTGCCTTTTCATCCGAATCGGCCTTAACTCCTTATTTAGAAAGCAGTGCCCTGTCTTTCCCTCTGTACATAACTCACCTGTATCTGTTTTGTATACCTTATAGGAAACTTCCATTTTAATGCCATCATATTTTGCCATCCTGGTATGAATTATTATTTCATCCCCAAACCGCAGCGGCAGCAAGTATCTGCACTCGGCAAAAGTAACCGGGATAATTATCCCCATTTCTTCCAAAGCCCGGTAGTCCATGCCCGCCTTTTTCATCATATCCAGCCTCGCTTCTTCAAACAGGCGGATATAATTGGAATGATGGACAATCCCCATCTGGTCTGTCTCATAATAATTCAACTGTCTGTAATATTCTGCATGGTTATTTTTCATTTTAACACATCCTTCCGCTGATTTCCATTCCATTTCTATATATTATTCCAAATCTGCTCCTTCCGTCAAGTGTTTGAAAATACTTTCAAATCTGATATACTGTATAAAAAGTTACTATTCACGGCTCATTTCAGAAAATAGGCAGGCTCGCCGTGCCTGCACGCAAGAGGATGGCTATTTTTTGAAATGGGCGATTAAAAAGCGAGGGACTTATGAATTTAATTACTGCAGAACATCTAACGCACTCTTATACAGAAAAGATATTATTTGATGATGTGTCGTTTAGCCTGAATGATACAGAAAAAGTCGGTATCATCGGCATTAACGGCACCGGAAAATCCACACTTTTAAAAATCCTTGCCGGAAAGGAACCCCCTGACAAAGGGACGGTTACTACTGGGCGAAATCTCCGAATTGCCTACCTGCCCCAAACACCATCTTTCCAAAAGGGGCAAACCGTCCTTAGCGCGTCGCTTCCTCCTGAAAGTGAAATTGCTGTTTCCCCTGCTGCCTATGAAGCGGACGCCAAAACATATCTAACGAAACTTGGCTTTATAGATTTAAGCCAGCCTGTCAATGAACTTTCTGGCGGACAGAAAAAACGCGTCGCCCTAGTCCGCACGCTTCTAACGCCATGCGACGTATTGATTTTAGATGAGCCAACAAACCATTTAGACAGTGAAATGTCAGAATGGCTAGAAAATTTCCTAAAAAGCTGGCGCAGCGCCCTGATTATGATTACACATGACCGTTATTTCCTAGATAGTGTCGCGAACCGTATTGTAGAAATCGACAAAGGCAAACTTTACAGTTATAGCTGCAACTACCTGGAATACCTGAAACGCAAAGCAGAACGGGAAGAAATTGCACAAGCAACAGAGCGGAAACGGCAAAGCGTCCTTAGGAAAGAGATTGAATGGATTCAACGAGGCGCACGTGCACGCTCCACAAAGCAAAAAGCCCATATTGCACGGTATGAAAAACTGCGTGATATGGATGCCCCTAAGACAGACCAGGCAATTGAAATCACGGCTGGTTCCTCCCGCCTTGGCAACACAACAATAGAATTAGAACACCTCTGCAAAAGCTTTGGTGGAAAAACCATTTTATCAGGCTTTTCCTATATCTTCTTGCATACAGACCGTATTGGGGTTATCGGCCCAAATGGATGTGGCAAATCAACCCTTTTTAAAATGATTATTGGAAAGGAACAGCCTGACTCTGGTACAGTTACAATAGGGCAAACTGTTAAATTAGGTTATTTTGCACAGGAAAATGAACCAATTAACCCCTCTGTCCGTGTAATAGATTATATAAAAGAAGGCGGAAGCACCATCCATACAAACGAAGGCAGCATCAGCGCTTCTAACCTTCTTGAACGCTTCCTCTTTCCACCAGATTTACAGTATTCCCCGGCAGAACGGCTATCTGGCGGAGAGCGGCGCAGGCTGGCGCTCCTCCGTATACTAATGGAAGCCCCGAACATCCTGCTTTTGGATGAGCCTACAAATGATTTGGATATCACTACCCTGACTCTACTCGAAGACTATCTGGACAGTTTTGACGGCATAGTGGTAACAATATCCCACGACCGTTATTTCCTGGACCGTATTTGCAGCCGAATCTTTGCTTTTGAAGGAAACGGGATGCTTACGCAATACGAAGGAGGCTATACAGATTATAAAAAGGCTTCTGCATCCGAAATAAACCAAGCCGGCAGCAAGCCATCCACTCCCGCAAAAGAACAGGAAAAGGCAATCAACCGCCATAATTGGAAAGAAGGGCAGGAAAAAAAGCTGAAAATGTCGTATAAAGAACAAAAGGACTTTGAGACAATTGAAAGCGACATTGCCTCATTAGAGAAACAGATAGGATGCCTGGAACAAGACATTCTGCGGGCTGCCCATGATTTTGTACGCTTAAATGAACTGACTAGCCAAAAAGAAGGCCTCCAGTCCTTGCTAGACGAAAAAATGGACCGCTGGATATATCTGGAAGAACTAAATGAAAAAATCCAAAAGGGTTAAGCAATTTGCAGCCAATCATGAAATTAATTTTATATAGTAACCCGTTTTCGCCATTTCTCCAAAAACAACTGTTATTTTCGTTGACACCATACCATTTATATGATAGATTGGACATGGCGCTAATTAAATTTACGTCGAAATATTTTTCTTTTTTAGGAGGCAGTACGATGAAAGGTACAGTTAAATGGTTTAATGCAAAAAAGGGGTTTGGTTTCATTTCTGATGAGACAGGCAAGGATGTGTTCGTACATTTCTCAGCACTTCAGATGGATGGTTTTAAAGTCCTTGATGAAGGAGAAGCTGTTGAATTTGATGTTGTAAACGGAGAAAAAGGACCTCAGGCATCAAACGTAGTAAAAGTAGGTTAAACATTTTATTCAGTTATAATCAAAACAGGAAGCATTCTAATTTTTATAGATACGTTTAACGTTTATTTTAAAAGTTAAGGATTTTCGGATAGGTTGTAACGTGCGCGAAGGCAACGAGCCGTGCGTAAATTGAAAGAAAGCCATAGGCGCGGGTTTATCCGCAGGCCTATGGCTTTCTTTCAATTTACATAGGGCGGCGTCCCTCAGTAAGCAAACCAAAAGGTTTGAGAATGCACGTCTTCTTTTATACACAATATGCCACAGACTGAAACGGGCAAACCGACAGGTTGGTAAATGCACATAAACAAACGAGGTAATCCAATGAAAAAAGAACTAAAAAGCAACTTAACCACGCTATGTTACATTGAGAAAAATGGATGTTATCTTATGATGCACCGAATCTCAAAAGAAAAAGACATCAACCATGGCAAATGGATTGGTGTTGGCGGGCACTTTGAAGAAAACGAAAGCCCCGAAGACTGCCTGCTCCGTGAAGTTAACGAGGAAACGGGGCTAACCCTGACTTCCTATTCACTCCGTGGAATCATAACCTTTATTTCTGACGGCTGGGGTTGTGAATATATGCATCTCTATACCGCTGATGCCTTTGAAGGGACACTTACTCAAGAACAAATGAATACTTGTAATGAAGGCATCTTACGCTGGATTCCCAAAGAACAAATCATGGATTTGGATCTATGGGAAGGGGACAGGGTTTTCCTGGACTTCCTTTTAACCCAAAATGCATTTTTTTCCATGAAACTCGAGTATCATGGCGATAAACTGGTAAATATTACAACAAAACAATATTAGAGCGTGTTTGAAAATTCATCCTAAACACGCTCTAACTAACCTTAACGGCGCAGCTGGAACTTATGTACAAGCGTTTTAAGTTCTTCCGCCTGGACATTCAGTTGTCTTGCAGAAGCCGCCGATTTTTCTGCTGTTGCAGCATTCGTCTGTACTACATCGGATATCTGTTCCATTCCCAGTTTTAACTGACGAAGCGACTGCGACTGCTGCACTGCAGAATCTGCAATACGTTCCACCATTTCTGTGGTTCTCTGTGCACTGGAAACCACAGCAGAAAGGGCCTCTGTCATTTCAACCGAAAGCGATGTGCCATACTCAACTAGCTTTGATGAGCTCTCTATCAACTCTGTAATATCACCTGCAGACACTGCACTTTTATTGGCAAGGCTCTGTACTTCATCTGCCACAACAGCAAAGCCCTTCCCTGCCTCACCAGCACGTGCGGCTTCCACTGAAGCATTTAACGCCAGGATATTTGTCTGGAATGAAATATCATCAATTGTCTTAATAATTCCACCAATCTTACTAGAAGCATTTGAAATGTCCTCCATTGCTGAAGTTAACGCTTTCATCTTCTCATCAAAAATTTCCAACTGCACTGCTGCATCAGAAGAGCATTTTTTTGCATCTCCTGCATCATCGGAAGTATGGTCTACCTGTGCAGATATATCCTGGATGCTTGCAGACAGCTCCTGCACTGCGGAAGCCTGCTGTACTGCACCATCAGATAAAAGTTGTGCTCCGGATGCCATTTCCTGCGCCTCTGCCGATACCTGCCCGGCAGTAAGGTTAATACGGGAAAGTGCCGCATTCAGCGAATCCAAAATCTGCCGCATTGCATTTTGAATTGGCAAAAACTCTCCACGGTACTCATTGTCAATCGCCAAATCCATATTCCCTTTTGCCATCTGCGCCAGCTTATTATCAATATCTTTAATATATTTCTTTAATTCACGCTTTGTCTCATGGATGGACTCTACCAGCATGCCAATCTCAGAAGTATTAGAAGACAATGTAAATTCAGCCGACAAATTTCCTTGGGAAATTTGCCCCATCTGGTCCCGGACTTTAATAACAGGGCGCAAAATCTGCCTCCTGGTAAAGAGCATACTAAGAAGCTGCATAATCCCAACCATAGCAAATGCCAAAATCATTTCCAACCGGATAAAAGATGCCTCCTTTTTCAAATCACGGACTTTCGCCACTGTCCTTTTATCTAATTTCTCAAGAAACTGCTCCTTTAAAGAAGTAATCTCAGCGATAGAATCACCATAATCTTTCCCATATACATAATTTATTGCCCGTTCTGTCTCCCCCGCTTTTACTTCATTCATCGCTTCCTCTTCCAGGGGAACCAGTTTGTTTGAAATCTCCGACATACGGTCAATCATTTCCTGTTCTTCTGAAGTAATGCCAATTTCCTGCATCGCCTCAACGCCTAAATCCCTATTTTTTAAATTATTCACTTCATTCCAATAATTGTCAAAATATTTTTGGTCGCCTGTGGCAGCAAACGCACGCACTTCATTTGTCAAATATGCCGAGCCATTCATAAAACGGTTTGCATTGTAAGTCAGTTCAAACCGCTCCTCATTTGCTTTGTTGACTTTATCATCTGCACCACTGTAGGCAAATAAAGACCATACCAAAAACAGCAGCGCCAGGATAGAGCAGCCGTTTAAAAGCAGCACAATAACTGATTGATTCATAGCTTTCTTCATGTTGTTTTCTCCTTCCAAATATAACATAAAATCTCCAGCCCTATATAACAATTCCAAATATATTCAGTTTACATAATATATCCCAAAAAGTAAACAGCTTTATGGATAGTAACAATTTTTTCCGTGTGGTAAAAAAGTTTATGGCGCTGCCAAACCCTATGGGCAGATTGCATCCATTATTCATTTCGGAAGTGCTGTAAACTTTAGATACACAATTAATCGTGATTTAGATTTAACAGTACGGCTACATCCTGAATTAATAAACACTGCGACAAAAAATGATGTATCAGGCTTGTATAGGAACATTTATCCGGCAAAAAATTATTACAGTATTCAATAGCCAGAGTAATAATCGGCGATACATCTGTAATGTACCGCCGATTTTAGAACAACTTTTCCCTTCTTACTGTTGCCCGTAATAGGCATTTTCCCCATGCTTACGGTAATAATGCTTATCCTGCAGTTCCTGCGGCGCCGGTGTAACTACTGCATTAATCGACTCTGTGCGGTATGCCATTTTGGCAACCTCTTCCAACACAACTGCATTATGGACTGCCTCTGTTGCATCTTTTCCCCAAGCAAACGGCCCATGATTTTTACAAAGGACTGCCGGGACTGCTGTAGGGGCTTTTTTCATACTTCTAAAATATTCCGCAATCAAAACGCCTGTATTCTTTTCATATGCTTCATCAATCTCCTCTTTAGACAGGCAGCGCACGCAAGGCACTTCCCCATAGATATAATCAGCATGGGTGGTACCATAGCATGGAATCCCCCGACCCGCCTGCGCCCAGCTTGTTGCATAGGAAGAATGGGTATGCACAATTCCACCAACCTGTGCAAATGCCTTATATAACTCAACATGAGTCGGCGTATCAGAAGACGGGGTAAATTCCCCCTCTACCTTGTTGCCATCCAAATCAACAAGAACCATATCTTCCGGCGTCAGCTTATCATACTCCACCCCGCTTGGCTTAATTGCAAAAATCCCCTGTTCTCTGTCAATCGCACTGACATTTCCCCAAGTAAATGTTACAAGGTTATATTTTGGCAAAAGCATATTTGCTTCATAAACCTTCCTTTTTAATTCTTCTAACATATCTGTCACCTTATTCCTCTCATATGGATCTGATAAATCTGTAGCATGCCAATTTAATTACGAAATGCCCAACAAATTTTCTACAGCAGCCCGTTCAATTGGAAGCCCTTTTAAATATCGTCCCATAAATACATTAAATCCCTCTACATCTTCTTTCTCTGGCGCAATCTCGCTCCCCTGGCTTTGTACAAATACCTTGTCCTGTAAAAAGCTTTCCAGTGGTTCGCCTTCTTTCTTCGTATTCATATAAGAAGCCAACAGCGCAATCCCCCATGCACCGCCTTCTCCTGCCGTTTCCATTACAGATACCGGAGTATCCATGGCTGCCGCTACAATCCTCTGGGCAACCCCCTTTGTTGTAAAAAGCCCACCATGCCCCAAAATCTTGTCAATCTTGACATTTTCCTGCTGAATTAAAATATCAAGCCCTGCTTTTAGCGCGCCTAAAGCAGTAAAAAGATGGACACGCATAAAATTAGCAAGATTAAATTTACTATCCGGCGTCCTAACAAATAACGGCCGCCCTTCTTCAAACCCGGTAATATGCTCCCCTGAGAAATAATTATATGCCAAAAGGCCTCCGCAATCGGAATCCCCTTCCAATGCCTTCCGGTACAAAAGCCCGTATAAATCATTTGTATCTAAAGTTATGCCCGCACTTTTTGCAAATTCCCCAAAAAGCTTTACCCATGCATTCAAATCTGACGTACAGTTATTGCAATGTACCATCGCGACAAGGTCGCCTGCCGGAGTTGTCACCATATCCAGTTCCTCATAAACTTTAGACAATTCCTTTTCCAATACAATCATCGCAAAAACGGAGGTTCCGGCAGAAATATTCCCGGTGCGGACCGCCACGCTGTTTGTTGCCGTCATGCCAGTCCCTGCATCCCCTTCCGGCGGGCAGGCCTTTGCACCTGCCTGCAATGTCCCACCGGCATCCAAAAGCCTTGCCCCTTCTTCTGTCAGGGTTCCGGCACATTCCCCTGCAAGCATTACCTTCGGCATAATGCCACGGAGTTTCCAGCAAAACTGCTTCTCCTGTACCAATGAATCAAATTTTCGTACCATCCCCTCATCAAAATCCTTCGTCCCAATATCAATCGGGAACATTCCAGAAGCTTCCCCAACCCCCACTACTTTTTGCCCAGTCAGTTTCCAGTGGATAAAGCCTGCCAAGGTCGTCAAATATGATATCTGCCCAACATGGCTTTCACCATTCAATATTGCCTGATACAGATGTGCAATGCTCCATCTTTGCGGGATATGATAAGAAAACAATTCTGTCAGTTTTTCAGAAGCTTCTTCCGTCATCGTATTCCTCCATGTCCGGAACGGTACAAGAAGCTGCCCATCACTGCCAAATGCCATATAACCATGCATCATGGCGCTGATGCCAAACGCCCCAACCCGTGTCAATTCTGTCCCATACCGCTCTTTTACATTTTTTGCAAGATCCGCATAGCAAGACTGCATCCCCTCCATAATTGCATCCATGCTGTATGTCCAAATATTGTCTACAAGCTGGTTTTCCCACTCATGCTTCCCAGACGCAATCGGCATATTGTCCTGCCCTATAAGAACAGCTTTAATCCGGGTAGACCCAAACTCTATGCCAAGCGATGTCTTTCCCTCCAGAATCATTTTCTTAATTGTTTCTTCCATATCTTCCTCCATTCTTTTGCCTGTGGGTTCCCGTCTGCGAAATATTTCCAACTATGCTACAATTAATCAAATACCATACTTTTCAACGTCTTCATGGGTAATTGTCTCTGCCTCAAATCCCTTTTCTTCCATAAAAACGGTCTTTTCATCCAGTTTCTCCCCCATTTCAAGCTTATTAATAATTTCAACTATATAAGAAGACTGGTATGGATTACACTGCCCATTATAATTCCATCTCCCTGCAAGCAGTTCCTCTAACGCCCATGTATTCGTATCAAAACTCATAATAACTACATCTTTCCCAACACCATGGGAAATCTTTGCCTTATCCAGCGCAGCTACAGCTCCCTTAGCCATATTGTCATTTTCTGCATAGATTACATTAAACGTCTTCCCGGAATCAATCACATCCTTTACAATCTGCTCTGCCGCTTTCGTGCTCCAACCTGCCGCCTTCTGTTCAACAATCCTCCAGCCTGCCGACTTCGCCGCCTCTTCTAACGCGCCAGTGCGTCCAATCTGCGCTGCATTCCCCATCTCTCCTTGTATATGGATAATTTCATACCTACCAAGGTTCTGCCCTTTCAGCCATTCCACCGCCATCTTGCCTTCTTTTTCCATGTCGGATACAACAGACGCCTCATATAGGCTCTCATCTACATCAATTGTACGGTCAAATAAGATAACCTTCGTATTTGCCGTCTTCGCATCCTGTAAAACAGAATCCCAACCTGAAGTATCTGCCGCGGCAAGCAGCAAGTAATCCACGCCCTTCCCAATATATGCCCTTGCTGCTTCTATCTGCTCTTCATTGTTATTGCTGTATGCAAAAGAAGCATTATATCCTTTCTCCTTTGTAAACGCTTCTTTTAAGTCCCTGACATTTGCTGCACGGAAACTGGACTCATCCGGGTCAAGGTTAATAACGCCAACTTTGATAAGCCCATCATCAACTGATATATCGGAAGAACCGCCGCTCGTGCCATCTATGGGCTCAGGGCTGCCGCCACAGCCAGTTAATGCTATAGCCGCCAGCCCTGCCGCAAGACATACTGCCAACTTTTTCCTCAACATGATTTCGTCCCTCTCTTTCACTTTTTTATATTATACCTTTCACCTTGTTTGCCTGTCAATTTATTCTTCGTCATTGTAAACATTTTTTATTATATTTTTTTCTTCTTTCTATTGCAATTTTCACAATAAAGTGTAAAATAAAAGATAGATGCCCCAAACTCAATCAGGTGTTCAGGTATTGGTTTGGGATTTTTTATCGTTAAGGATATAATTTTTAAAAAGGAGATGAAAAAAATGTATAAAAACGAACGAATTGAAAAAAGATTAGTTAGATCTTTTGTACTTGTGACAATTTTGACAGCATTTGCCGCAGTGATTGCATTAATTGCATTGCTAGTTGTTGCAAACCGCTATTCCTTTGCGTTGAAAAATTACGGTTTTTCACAGGGCGATATTGGGAAAATGATGACGACCTTTGCTGATTCCCGAAGCGCTACCCGTGCTGTGATCGGTTATACGGACGATGAACTTGTCAAAACTTCCCTTGAAACACATGACAAGAAAAAAGAAGCTTGCCTTGGCTATTTCAAAGATATGGAAAAAGGCCTGACAAACTCTGAAGAACGGGAACAATATGAAAAAATCTCCAAATCACTGGATGAATACTGGGTATTGGAACAGCAAATCTTAGATATAGGAAATACAACCGACCAGGCAAAAATCAACGAAGCACAGGATATGGCAGCACATGAACTTGCCCCAATCTACGAAGCTACATATGCTTTACTGGCCGATTTAATGAACACTTATGTAGATCAGGGAAACAGCCTGAGTTCAGGATTAACTGTTCTGTCAATTATCCTTATTATAGTTATTATTATCATAGTTGTTGCAGTTATGGTCTTCTCCCTTACCATTGGTAAAAAAATTGCAAGGCAGATTTCACTCGGCCTTAACGCAGTTTCAAACCGTATGAAGTCATTTGCCGCAGGCGACCTTTCTTCTGATTTTCCTGAGTTTGAAATCAAAGATGAAGTAAATGATGTTGCAATGGTAACAAAAGAAATGGCAGGAAACCTAAAAGCAATCCTTGGCGACCTTGATTATGGACTTGCTGCTATTTCCGCTGGTAATTTTATGGCAAAGACCCAGATTCCTGAAAAATATGTTGGGGAATTTATTTCCTTAAAAGAGTCTTTAGAAACATTTATTGACAAAATGAAGGAAACATTATTACAAATTGAAGAAGCTTCCGCACAAGTTGACGCTGGCGCAGGGCAGCTTGCAGAAAGCGCGACAGCCCTTGCAGAAGGGGCAACTGACCAGGCAGGCGCCGTCCAGGAATTAACAGCAACAATTGAAAGCATTACAGAGATTGCGCAGGAAAGCGCTTCTGAAGTAGAACAGGCATATAAAGAAGGCCTTTCTTACCGTGAACAGGCAGAACAGGGAAGCAAAGAAATCGAAAACCTTACTACAGCTATGGAACGGATTAGCACCTCTTCTAAAGAAGTAGAAGACATTATTGCTGAAATTGAAGATATTGCCGCACAGACAAACTTGCTGTCACTAAACGCATCCATTGAGGCTGCCCGGGCTGGGGAAGCTGGCAAGGGATTCGCCGTTGTTGCTGACCAGATCGGAAAACTTGCTACAGACAGTGCACAGTCTGCTGTACGAACCCGTACGTTAATCCAGAATACATTAGAAGAAATCGAATCTGGAAGCAGCACAACATTGAAGACAAAAGAAGTCCTGGAAGAGGTAGTTTCTGGTATCGAGTTCCTTTCCAACGCTTCAAAGCATGCAAGCGATGCATCCAACTCACAGCTTGGCACATTGCGTGAAGTAGAAAAAGGAATTGAACAGATTGCAAGCGTTGTACAAAGCAACTCTGCCGCAGCAGAGGAAACTTCTGCGACAAGCGAGGAGCTTTCCGCACAGGCAACCAACTTAAATGAGTTAACGGGGCAGTTTACCCTAAATTAACAATCTAATTTGCTACGAAAAATCCAAACCAAAAAATAATTTTTTTTGGTTTGGATTTTTATGCTTACACCTGGAGGTAAAGAGTGAAAGAAAAAAGAGGAAAGGATAATATGCAAACACATGTCTTTCACCCTTTGTGTTTGCGCCTTAAATGAAAATGCAAGCATTTTCGCTTAAGGCTTGGTGCAAAATATGAAAAACAGTAAATGGAAACAATTTGATGCATTAGCAGAAAAATGCGAAGACAACATGATTGGCCTATATGGCAATAATGCGTGTTGGAAGGAAGCATATCTTACTTTAAAAGACATTATAAAGGAAGGACGCAAAAATAATCCCGATTTCCCGAAAAAACTTTATGAGTTAGACGATGCCACTGACTTTGAACATGACATCCAAAGTTTTCTGGATGACTATTTCGATACTCTAAGTATGTATGAAAAATATGAAACAATCCTGGACTCCGCTGACGAAATGCTTCAATTATTTGAATGGGATGAATCCAATATAGCTGATATTTATTTTCACAAAGCGGATGCCCTTAGCTTATTAAATCGAGAAAAAGAAGCTGTAGAATTTTGCCAGGCATGGCTGAATGAATACCCTGGCAATCTTTCTGCTGCCACTGCATTGATTTACGCTATGGTAAAACAACATAACAGCGACGGCACACCACTTGATGCCGCCAGGAAACTCGTAGAAAAATATATCCACCCAGACACGGACTGCACAGACAGCAATGATATCCTTTTCATGGCAGCTTCGGTTTTATATGAAACTTCCGGAGACAAGGAAACGCATACGCAGATTGAAAACAGGATAAAAGAATATGAAGAAAAACTGGATGAACTAATAACAGATTATGAAACCGAAGACGACTGGCTGACATTTTAAAAAATGCAGGTTTTCAGACTTTCTTTAACAAGTTTGGAAACCTGCACCCATCAATACCTTATCACCTTAGCCCCTCCAGGCTTTCAATCCCAAACAGCCCCCAAAACACTTCGTTATACCCTTCCTTGCCATCCTTTTTATATTCATAATACGATTCACCTGACTGATAGACAGAATCACTATCCATAGCTGGAAATGCCTTGCCGCAGACGCCATCCTTCCTTTTAAAATACATAATATGATAAAACGGACATGCAGGGACACCTTCTATTTCCTGCACTGGATTTGAAAAATGTTTCTCTATCCAATCTAACTTTTCTGCCTCTGTAATGATATACTCCGTTCCATTATTATAAAAAGATACTTCACTTAAATCCCTAAAATCGTCTGGCTTAAAAAAAGTACAGGAACCATACGGTTTATAAAATAATGGATAATAGTTGATTGCCTCCTTCCCCTCACACCAATATACCAAATCCCCAATTGTCCCGCCATTACAGCGGATTCCACTTTTATTTGTTTTCTCCCATTTCTCCCTGTCATACAGATGTTTCGGCAATTTATAGGCTGTCTTCTTTAATTTTTGTGTTTCTACTGTATATTGGTACATTTCCTTTTCATGTACAACATGCAGATATACCGTTTTCCCATCCTCTGAAACATCTATCTTGCAATATTTATCACCCTGCGTTGCATCGCAGCCAATCTCTTCTAAATTCACAGACTGTTCTATCTCATCATTTTGCTTTGAATAAACAAAAAGGCCAAAATACCCTCCAAAAATCATTTTGCCATCATCTTCATAATAAACCCTTGGTAAATCTGCTCCCCAGGTATCTGATAACTTATATTCTGCCGCTTTAGCCAAAAGCAGCTCCTCTTTCTTACGCCTTACTGGAGAAGTTACCTTTTTCGGTTCCGTCCCTCCACTCTCCACCGCCGGTTCCATAGCATCCGTAAATGCAGAAACACCAACAATACACAAAAGAATACAGCTAAAAATTGTTACAAAGATATTTCTCTTTCTTCCCCTCTTAATCATCTGAATCCTTACCTCCATTTCCGATTTTCTGATTTTCATGGCAGTCGCCGTACAAAATAAATCCCCGCCTCTCCCAACCTGTATCAAAGAAAGCAGGCTGTTCCCATAAGAAATACGCTCCCTTTTATCCATGCCTTTCATTACAGAGCTATCACATGCATATTCACAGTCCCTTTTTGATAAAACAGCAACAACCCATACAAGCGGATAAAACCAATAAATGGCAACCAAAAGATTCCTCATATATCCCCACCAAATATCCCCATGCTTTTTATGGATGCCTTCATGAAGGACAGCATGCTTTACAAAAGTTTCATTCCCCATAATTGCTTCAGGAAGATAAATATCAGCAGACACCCCCTTACTGCGAAATAATAGCGGTGTTTTAATCCCCTTTGCCCTGTATATCTTTTGTCCCTGGTAGTCCGTTTCCTCCCTGTTTTCTATAAGCTGTCTGCGAAATGCCTTTTCCATCAAAACCTGGCAAAACAGGATAGCAGCTGCACCAGCCGCCCAGATAAAAAGGAAAACTTGCTTTAACTGTATCCGCCTAAGCCAACTGCCTCTTCCGTTTTTTCCCTCTTCTTGCGCCGATTTACTATATTTTTCAGTATTCTTCTCTTCTTTTTCCTCTCCCTTCTGTTTTTTCTCCCTGTCCCCCTCTCTCCCCTCCTTTTCCTTCTGCACAGCCCCAGAAGCCTTATTTGCAGTTTCCGAAGGCATTTCCACAAAGTTCATAATACTGACAGGGCTTTTCACTCTGCTCTTCTCCCATCCTGCCATTTCCCGCAAGGCAAAAGAAAGAATTGGAACCACCAGTCCTGCCGCAAACAAAAGCCATATGGCATAGAGAAATACATTTCCTGCCTTTCCCCGAAAAAGCTTCCTGATTGCCAAAATTGCCAGAAATATTACACCTGTTGATAAAACCACTTTAACCATCCTGCTCACCCTCATTCAATATCCTGCGCAGTTCTTCCAGTTCCTTTTTTTCAATCTTTTCCTGTTTTACCATTGTAGTTAACATAAGGCCAAGGCTTCCTTTATAAACACGCTCCAAAAAATCTTTAGTCTCCTGTACACAGGACTGCTCCCTCTCAATCATAGGATAATAATGCTTTGCCCGCCCAATTACCTGCCACCTGACAGCCCCCTTAGCCTCCATGCGCTTTAACATCATAATAACTACATGGCGGTCCCAGTTAGTAATGCCATCAAAATAATGTACCATATCAGCAATTGTCGCAGGACTCTTATCCCATAAAAAATCCATAATGCGCCATTCCGCATTTGACAGGCTAACCTTTTCACTTTCTGCCATCTCTCCTCCTTTCTAAACAGGTATACAACTGTTTACAAAATCATGGTAACATATGTTTACCTACTTGTCAAGAAGGCGGCCATCAGTACTTACAGATGCAATTAGCTGTGAGTTACTATTCACGGCCAGTTGTATCTTAACAACAGATAATATATAGCTTCTCTGTTATATTTTTCATGGAATTCCTTATGGGAAGATAATTTTTATCTAATTTTCTGCAAAAAGACGGAAGCAAAAAGCAATAGCAATTCTTAAGAGCGTAGGATTGCCCGGAAAGCAATGTCTTCTATAATTTTTGTCAATTGAAAGCAAAGCAGGGCTTCCGCCTTTTTTCAGAAAATATAGAAAGCCTAAAGTTTTCCCATAAGGAATTTCATTGAAAAATATAGGGAAACTATATATTATCTATTTGGCTTTGGAACAACTGGACGTGAATATTAACGGCTGTGAACAGCACCCGTTCGGCTCATTGTATACACGAAAGTAAAAAAGGATTCTTGTAACGCAGCAGTGTTATTGCTATAATGAAGTAGCGATAATATAAACACAACCACGGAAAGGGAAAAAATGATAACACAGCAAAAAGAAAAAAAATATGTTTTTATATTAGAAGATGATGATGACTTAGCAGATGGTATCTGCCTTTCTTTACAAAGCACAGAGCTTTGCTTTACATGCTGTAAAACAATTGCCGAAGCAAAACCCCTTCTAAAAAATAATACATTTGACCTTCTTATTTTAGATATCAACCTCCCTGACGGAAGCGGACTGGAACTTTGTAAAGAAATCCGCAAAACAAGCCAGGTTCCAATTGCACTGCTGACAGCAAGGGATATGGAGTTAGATATTGTAACCGGGCTGGAATGCGGCGCCGACGACTATATCACAAAACCATTCAGCCTGATGGTACTGCGTGCCAGGATACGCACACTGCTCCGCAGGAATACACCCGCCCCAAAAACAGAATACCGGACAGAGCGATTCCAGTTTTTCTTTGACACCATGAATTTCTACAAAAACGGAAAATCATTTGAGCTTAGCAAAACAGAACAGCGGATTTTATATCTGCTGGTTTTCAATGAAGGACAGGTTCTAACCAGGGAACGCCTGTTAGAATGGGTATGGCCAGAAGGGACGGAATATGTAGAAGACAATGCCCTATCCGTCGGTATCCGCCGGCTAAGGTACAAACTGGAAGACACTCCATCCAAACCAGCTTATATTAAAACAGTTTATGGAAAGGGATATTTATGGGAAAATTCTTATCAGTAACTGCTATACTGCAGCATAATCTCCTAACATGCAGCAGAACACCCCTGCTGCTTACCGCCATCCTGCTATCAGGAATCCTTACAGGTTTTCTTTCTGCCTGGTACTATTACCTGAAAAAATCAAAAAAAGAGTATGGAAGCCTCCTGGAAAAACTGGACAGAGCTCTGGGCGGGATGCCATCGGAAACCTTTTATGATGAATCCATGGACTCTGCCATTACAGAACGTTTAAACCAGCTTCTGCAGGTTTTTCAGATGAACCAGAATAAAGCAAATCTGGAACGGGATACAGTAAAAGCCTTAATTTCTGATATTTCACACCAAGTCAGGACTCCAATTACAAATATTATGCTCTATACAGGTCTTCTGGCTGAAAAGGACCTAAATAAAGAGACAAGGCTTTTAACAGATAAAATCCAGAAACAGGCAGATAAACTCGACTTTTTCATTAAAGAGCTGGTGAAATCCTCTTATACTGAACAAGAAATGATTACCCTCCATCCTGAAATGATATCCCTGGAAGAAGTCATCCATTCCGCCTGCCAAATCACTGAAACTGCCGCAATGAAAAAACAGATTACCCTGTTGGCAGAAACTACAGATACCCTGTGCTATGCTGATAAAAAATGGAGCGCTGAAGTTCTCGCCAACCTTCTGGAAAATGCAATAAAATACTCCCCTGCCGGCTCTTCTATAACTGTCATGCCAATTATCTATGAATCCTTTCTGTGCATCAGGGTAAAGGACAATGGCATTGGCATCCCGGAAGAAGAACTTGGACTGGTATTTGAACGCTTTTACCGCTCCAAAGAAGCCAGAAAAGAACCTGGTTTTGGAATCGGCCTATATCTGGTACGCGAAATCCTGTCCAGGCAGGGCGGCTACGCAAAAATCACATCAACCCCTCAAAAAGGCACTACTGCAGAAATCTATTTTTCACGCTATCCGCTGCCCTCCCGCCCTTCTCCTGCTATTCACGGCCAATTTTCTTGAAAAAACAAATACGATATCTTCTCCATGTAATTCTGTCAAAACTGTCACCTTTGGGAAAGATTTGAGAAAGATTTTTCTGGTATATTATCTTCTATAAGGAATTGTAAAAAGAAGGGAGACAGATTTTTATGAACATACTAGAAACCAAAGACCTAAAAAAGTATTATGAAACAGACAGCAAAGAAACCATTGTAAAAGCTCTGGACGGCGTCAATCTGTCCATACAGAAAGGGGAGTTCCTTTCTATTGTCGGCACTTCCGGCAGCGGCAAATCAACACTTCTCCACATGCTTGGAGGTCTTGATAACCCAACCTCCGGCAAAGTAATTGTAGATGGAAATGATATTTCCAAAATGACAAAGGACGAACTGACAATTTTCCGCCGGCGCAAAATTGGTTTTGTATTCCAAAACTACAACTTACTTCCGCTTATGAACGTATATGAAAATATCATCCTGCCAATCAAACTGGATGGAATCCGCCCCGACAAAAACTATGTGGAACAAATCCTTTCTATCTTAGGGCTTACTGAAAAAAAATATGCCATGCCAAACCAGCTTTCCGGCGGCCAGCAGCAGCGCGTAGCATTAGCAAGGGCGCTGGCGGCAAAACCAGCCATTATCCTTGCAGATGAGCCAACCGGCAACTTAGACAGCCGTACCAGCCAGGATGTTCTGGGGCTGATAAAGACAACGGGGGAACGTTTCTGCCAGACTATCGTCATGATTACCCATAATGAAGAAATTGCCCAGATGGCAGGCAGAATCATACGTCTTGAAGACGGAAAAATCTGTGGAGGTGACAGTTCTTATGCTGAAAGTAAATAATAAAACCATTATACGGGAAGTGGCCGCAGCCACCTGGAAGGCAAATAAAAAAAGGAATTTCCTGACAGCTTTCGCCATCTTTTTAAGCACCTTTTTAATCGCCACCATCATTTCCCTGGGTATGAGCTACTGGACTACCCTGCAGGAACGGCAGCGTTATATGAGCGGCATTGACTATGATATTGCATTATCTGAGCCAAGAGACAAACAGACAAAAAAAGCCCGTTCGATGGAGCAAATAAAATATGCCGGGCTTTTGGTGAAATGTGCTATCATAGAAAAATATCAGGACAAGACGCTGGATAAAGCAAGAATTTACTGGGCTGACGATACCTGTTGGAAAAATATGATCCTCCCGGCACTTGAAAAATATAACGGCCATTATCCCGAAAAGGAAAATGAATTAATGCTTTCTTCTTCTATTTTAAAAAGTATGGGAATTAAAAACCCCGTTTCCGGCATGAAACTCCCTCTTACTTATTATACCTTAGAACCCAGTTCTGATGAAGCCCTGATAACAAAAGAGTTCCTTCTCAGCGGCTGGTTCACAGATTATTCTGGAAGAGGCAAAGCATATGCTTCCCAAAAATTTTATAAGACAACCAATGTAAAACCAACTGATTTTACACAAGGTTCTTTAAAAATCAAACTGCAAAACCCGCTCTATTCTGAAAAAGATATTCTGGCAATGCAGAATAAGCTAAAACTAACAGACCATCAGATTATTGAAGCCGACCCTGACACGATCTCAAACTTTATCAGCACTGTCATCTGCCTGTCCGGGATGCTTCTTATGGTTTTTGCGAGCGGTTACCTTTTTATTTATAACACCCTGTACATTTCCGTGTCAAAAGATATCCGCTATTACGGACAGCTCAAAACGGTTGGAATGACATCTGTCCAGCTAAAAAAAGTGATAAACCGCCAGTCCTTCATAAATGCTCTAATCGGAATCCCAGCCGGCATTGCAGCAGCTTTAATGGCCGCAAAAATCATTATCCCAAAAGCCATAAACCTTATCAACCCTGTTATGGATGAAACAATGGTTATCCCTGTCAATTTCCTGGCTTTTGGAACCGCTGCCCTTTTTGCCCTGGCTGTCAATAAAATAAGCAGCCAAAAGCCTGCCTCTATTGCAGGAAACTGCTCCCCGATTGAGGCAATCCGCTATACCGCTGTTTCCGGCATGTCAAAAACAAAACATCTTAAAAACAAAAAACGTGACGGCGGCAGCATTTTTGCCATGGCGATGCAAAATATATTCCGTGACAAAAAACAGGCAATTGTTATCTTTACCTCCTTTACTGTAGGTGTCCTCTCGGAAAGTCCCAAGCCTTTATTTTACTGGCTTTTTTCCTTTCCAAA
>CAJUJR010000012.1 GCA_910586605.1 uncultured Lachnospiraceae bacterium
AGAGGGAAGATATTTTTTATTGGGATTTGGCTACGATTGGCTGTGAATAGTAACTTTCCTTTTTAAGATTCATAGTTACTATACCCAGCCAATCGTGGCAGAAAAGAAGTAAATGCTGTTGCCCTGTTTAACCTATATACTCTTCTACAATTTTTAACAATTCCTCTTTATTCTCTGGATTCTCTTCAATTACAGCATTAATATTTTTCAGGAAATCATTTTTGGTTTTTTCATTATACTCAATCCGCTCCCTTAGGATCTGACGCTGTGAATTTAGTTTATGGCGGATTTCCACCATCTCACGGTCATCGGCAATTGCCAACGCCTGCCCAACCCAGATGTCACTATCCATAACCTGCAGTTTCATTAACAGTTCCAGGAGATGGTCGCAATAATAGTTTAGCTGTTCTGTATTCTCACGGAACTTCCGCTCATATTCTTTTGCACGGACATATTCGTTCCACAGATGTTCAAACTCTGCAGCACTCGCCACGCCAAATTTTTCCCTGCTATAATCCATTAGGTTCCTGTTATTGACACACTTAATTTTTACACGGTTTAAAAGGCTGATTGCTTTATCCATCTTACGGTCGGCAAGCGCCATATCACTGCGGTTCTTATTAGACTCCACAAAAATTACAGCAACCGAAACCGCCGCTACAAAAACAGTGCCCAGATATGGCAAAGTCATATCTGCTTCTAATGCATAATATGCCGTGATAAACAGTACAAACAAAGAAAGAATTAACGCAATTAAAACTTTTGCCATATTCTTTAAAGAATTTTGTTTCTCAATAATTTCCTGCTTTTCCTTCCGCAGTTTTTTCTTTTCCCCATGCAGTTTTTCAATATCCCCCTCTATTGCCTTTTGATATGCCTCTGCCTCATACATCTTTTTAATCTCATCCACAAGCTCATTTTCATGTGGCTCAAACCGGCGCATAACAATTTCAGAAATATTCAGGTTGCGGTTTTTATAGCGGTTCCGCTCCTTTGTCAGCCTCACAATATTATTTGCTGCATTCAGCAGGTTCTTTTTTTCTTCCCCTTCTGCCCTGTCAATTTTCTGGATATCTAAAAGGGAGTCTGTTACCCCTTGGTATTCCCTCCTGATCCCTTCAATCTGCCTGTCCGCCTCCTGGATTCCCTGGCAGCACTCTGTCACATAACGCTTCTGGCCATCTTTCCCCGCCGGGTTAACAGGCTCTGTCTGGTATAACTCCGCTTCCCTCTCCTGACGTTCCCTTTCCTCATCCTTTTCTTCTTTTGATAAAGGAAGTCCCATCGCCTTCTTTTTTTCCCGTATAGCATCCAGTGTTTCTTGCATTCCCCGCTCTAGCGCTTCTTGTTCCCGCTGTTTTCTTTTTTTATTCCAAAATGCCATATTCCCTCCATCTGCCGCATTCATCAACCTTTTCCCACTGTTTTATACATACAGCCCCAATCGTTTTATACACTAATCTGCCTGCGGTATTCATTTTTCCATTCTGCAATATACGCATGCACCTTATCATAATACTCCTCTACAGAGCCATTCTTAACCAAATCCCGCAGCCTCTCAATCTGCCTGGCCGGCTTTCCTGTAGAACAAACCTCAACCGCCCTCTGGTATTCCTTTTCCCACTGCTCCTGCTTTTCCTCTGTAATCCCCAAATCCTTTATTGTCTTCTTATACCCTTCCACATCCTTGCATAGCCGCAATGAAAAAAGATACTGTGCTAAAGAAGCATCCCGGCTGTTTTTTTCGTAGGCTTTCATAAAAAGCTCTGATGCCTTATGGAACTCCCCTATATTGGCATAGGCGACCCCCATATTATGGAAAATGTCCCCATAGACGGAAGGCTCTGCCTGAAGAATCTCATCGCTTTCAAAAATCCGCTCATACTCTTCCAATGCCTTCTCGTAGGAACGGCATCGCAGGAAATTATCTCCCTTATATTTTCTCCTTGCATATTTAGGCAAGTTACCCAAATCATCCATAATATGGATTAATTCTGTAATTTCACCTTCATCATAATAATCGCAGCTACAGCAAAGCGTTACAACAATATCCTTAATATTGTATTGCTCCTGTATCAGCCGTTCCAGCTTATCAGCTGTTTCCTTCATATGGAGCTCATTCCGCAGCCACAGGACAAATTCCCTGTCAAAAACCTCTTCCTGCATCATATAGATATTATGGCGGATATAGTAGCAGACCTCTTCAATCGAATAGACATTTGTCTTTGTCAGCCGGAAATGATATGGTTCTCTTGCAATACAGCCGCTGCACTGAATTAATTTTCCCATAAAAGCCCCCATTCTTAACTTTATACCATAATGTACCGCTCCCAGACCCTGTTGCTGGAAGGGCAGTACTCGCCAAACCCATTGTCTTTTAGTGTTACAATACAAGTATTGCTTGCCGCAAAGCGTATTCGGATTGTGAAACGTGTCATCTTATTTTCCCTTCCTGCAAAACCGCTTAACGAAAGCATATGCGCCCTTGTTTCATGTTTCAATACATCCTGTATTGTAATCCTGATTTCCTCTTCCTGATCAGGAATCACATCTATGCTGCTGTCTACCTCGCTCCAGAGCGCCCCTGCCTTTGCAAGCATCACATCTTGCACGCTTGCGTCATGGTACACCCGGAGCAATACATTGCAGGCTATCATATCTTCATCCAGGAAAAGACATTGTTCCAGCTTCCCTTCCCCTGCCAGTTCCCTTGCAGCATAGCAGGCCCCTTTTGTAAAAAGGTTCTGCCCACGGAAAACCCTTCTCCCCACGCAGAGTTCTTTTAACGCCTCGTCTGCCCAAGAGCCTTCAAACCCCTTCCCTGTTACATAAACGGTCGTAACAAGCTGCTTATGGAGCGCTGTATTTGCAGCATTTAAAAAGGCATAAGAAATATGGGAAGCCCCTTCCTTTTCCAACGCAGCCCAGTCTATTCCATCAGAAAGGTCTTTCTGTGTCACACCAACAATATATGGGACTGTCTTTTTATCAATATCAATCTGGGAATAAAGAAGCATGTTATTTTCCATTTCAAAAAGCCCGACATTATGCGCCCACAGTTCTTTTGGCTGGCTGACGGCATAATACATATAACTTTGGCGGTGGTTCTGGATGACAAGGCCGCCTTTGGGGATTCCCAGTTCCCCACAGATTGCCGTTAGGTATTCCCTTAAACGTTCCTGCCTCTCCGTCACAGTGATTACAAGCCTACGAATCATATCTGCCGGATAATATTCTTTTAAAAGGCTTAAAAGCTTAACAATAAAACGTTTCAACGCCTGATAGCTTTCAATGGCGTACCTTCCTGTTGTAATCTTTTCATCACGCAGCACATCCGCCAGCAGATGATGCAGGCAGATAACGCCATCCTGCTTTGCATATTCCTCATCAATCCAATACCACTCCCCATTTGCCGGATTGATAGCTAGGCCGGTAGGAATCTCATATACCCTTTGCCCCTGTATTTTCCTCCCGATTGGAACTGGTTCATAGGACACAAAATCAAAGCATGTCATCTGCGTGGTTTCCCATCCCAAATCAATTCCCACCAACAGCTTTCTTTCCTCTTCCACGTATTTTCCCCCTTATGCATATCTGCCGTTCCTTTCAGGCGGCGTCCTTACTCAACCGGCTGGAAAAGCATATTTACGCATTCCTTTAATTCGACATATTCCTTCATCAAATCAATCAATGTGCCTTCCTCATTCATCTCCTGGGCAATCATCATCAGGTTAAGCATATGGTAACGGCTGCCAGCCCTTTCGTAATCCATTGTCTCATCAAAACTGACGCTGACTTCTTTTACCACCTTTTCCCCTTCAGGATGCACCTCAGAAATATAGTACTTCAGGACTTCATCCTGGAACAGCACAAACTCCTTAACACGGATTCCACAAAAAATATCTCGCATCGTTTCTGTAATATATTCCCCTGATTCATAATTTGAAGAAATCGAATAACAAATTTTTACCTCATACTCTGGATTTGTTATATATTCTACATAATACTCGTCCAAAATGTGTACCGGAAGCGACACCTTTCCATAAAATTCCCTGAAAAACGGAAAAACCACCTTCTGTTCATACAGCTTATTAATATTATAATCAACAAACTGGACTTCCCCTTGTTTCAGTTCTTTTTTCCCACTTAAATTTTTTAGGACGGCTGCCAGGCAAAATATGTTTTCCTGCATCTGCACTTCTTTATAAAAGTAAGAAAAGACTTTTTCTGGGACTGTCCAATTATGGATCATATATTTATATGCAATGAATTTCATAAATGCCCATATCAGCCGCTTATCTTTCCCATTTTCATAGTAATCATAAAAAACTTCATAAACCTCCGCCGGCGTTTCCTCTGAAAACACACACTGCCCTAAGATACGTTCTGAAAAATCTGCCATTTCAATAGAAAAACCATTGGCATATTTCCAGATTTGCACCATTTCAGAAACACTCCCTGAAAAATAGCGGCATAAATAGCACATCATATTTTCATCAAAGCTTCCCATCTGGAAAATGTTCCATGCAAGCTTTACAAGGATAATATCTTTTTGCCCAATTTCTTTTGCAAACGTTTCAGAAGACACCTTTAATAGCCTCTTCCCTTCTATATTCCCATACCCAAACCGCCGGATTCCTTCCATCGCTTTATCAAAAAAGCGGCGGATTGCACAATACTCTATAAACTGTACCCTGTCAGCCGGATTGACATATGACCAGTCCAGCTTTTCAAGTGTTGCATCCAAAAGCTCTCCTTCAAAATTATCAAAATAATAACGGGCTAGGGAAGAAAATGCCTTCCTATAATGGTATTTACTTAAATTGGGGATATCCAGCACACGGCGTTTAATATCCATAATCTCTTTCCCATGCTGGTTTAAACGCTCTGCCTTATCGTATAAATATAAAAGCAGGCGGTAATCGTCCCCATTTTCCTTAAAGCACTTTTCTGCAAGGAAATCCAGTTGGAGCAGCTTGTTTGCAGTATAGTCAATAGAAGATGCATATCGGTTATCCAATTTATCTGCAAGAAAAATACGGTAATGTTCTGTAAAGATACGGACTACCGCCCTGCCATTTTGAAATGGCACAAACTCTTCCCCTGACAGTTCACGGTGCGTCACATAAACGCCAACAATATCTGGATTTTCACAAATTATTTCATGGCAGAACATCACAGAAGGAAGTTCCTTTGCAAGCTTGTCGTTAATCCATTCTTCCTGGATAAACTCTTCATATAAAATAGCAAGGTTACTGCTAATCCTCCCTGCTGCAAGCTGCCATAATGTAAATTCCTCTATCACTGGGCAATAGGATTGGTATATCTCCCCTATGCCCTTTTTATTCTGTACAACATAGGCATACAGCATTGCTTTTTTTGCCACAGTTAGGTGGTTGTCATATAGAAAGTAAAGAAGTGTACTATTCTTAAATTCCACCTTCTGGGTTTCATCAATCGAATACATGTAATATTCGTATAAATCTGTCAGCTTTAAGTTGTGCTCAATCCCAAGCTCATACCAGCGAAATGCATCATGGCTTGTCACCTGCCCCATCATTAGCAGCTTACATATGGAAATTAATATTTCTTCTTCCTGGAATTCATCATACAATGTGCACAAATCCTTGCAGGCCATCCTGGAATATTCCCGTAAATGGCTGGCCAGATAGCAATACCTTAACGCCGCCTCTTTTTCAATGTACTTTTGCTTTACACCCCAATGGACTGCTTCACAAAGTCCAGGGGACAATTCTGTCATAAGTTCTGGCATCTCATTTAAAATACTGCAGGCTTCCATAAAAAGAACTGGGCTGTGGCAGGAACGTTGGAGCTGTTTTAAAATATCCCCATATTTTTTCCGGTCTGACTGGTAAGACGGCGACAAATACAGCAAAAACCACAGAAGCCTCCAATTACGCGGCTCCTTCTGGTAGTATGATTCAATTTCCTGCACACATGCATTTACTGCGTCGTCATCATCTTCCCATAGCCCCTTCAGGTACAGATAGGCACAATATATTACAGTACCCTCGCTTTTGAGTTTCTCTTTCTGCCCTTCCAGATAAGACAGCCCACTTTTCACAGTCTGGTCCCTGTGCTGCATAATTCCAAGATGCACTTTAAAAAGGCCGGATACCGTCCCTGTGCCTTCCTGCTCCATCTCATAGACAATATCTTCTATCTTCCCAAGATATTCTTCCTGGCTGATACGCCCCATACAGAACTCCAGATATTGGCGCATCAAATCAAGCCTCTTTTTCTGCTGTTCCCGCCCCTTATCCACGCCAACCTGCCCTGCCTTATGGGCAGCTACCAATATGCAGATTTTCTGGCGGACGGAAGATACTGTTATCCTTGCATAATTTTTCCCAGGAAGCATTTTTTCTGTGTCTACCAAAAAAGACAGTGGATAAGAATTTCCCATAAAATCATCTGTCCAGATTATTTTATGGGCCGGCACAACAAATGGGCTGTCTGACTGGATATGATACTCCCCAAATCCCCAATTATTTTTCGTTAATATAAATTTATCTGTAAAACTCTGCTTACAATCCTCATACTGGAAGTTTAGCCTGTCGACAGAAAGATGGATTGGGATCTTTTTGTGTATGGCTATCAAAAACTCTTCCATCGCCAGCCCCTTGCTTGCCCCTTTCACCAATCCCCTGTATAAAGCTATATTTGCATTATCACGGTACAAAAAGATTTCCTCAAAATTATGCTTGCGAAAAAGCGTGGCAGCCTCCTCCGGATGTTCCCGCGCCAAATTCGTAAAATGAAACAAATCCCTTATTTTCCCAGAAGAAGCTTCACAGGATGGGACGCCTGCCGTTGCAAAAAAAGACAATTTTTTAACCCCATAATCTGTGATAACTGTAATATTCCCTTTTACGGTATCCCCAGGCAGTAAAGATTCCCCATGAAAAATATACTGTATCTCGTTAAAAGCCCCATCAAAAAAATAATCCTTAAATTCCAGAAAATGGCAGTCTGTACTTACCTCCCCCTTCATCGGGCGTCCCGAACCATTAGAAACAACAAATAAGCCCTCCCTGTATTCCCCTGCATTTACCTTTACAGAAAGTTCTTCTGGGGTTATATTAAGAGCTGAGCTGCTATATTCAAAAATCCCTTTTGCTGCCTGATTGACTTTTTCTCTCATAGTTCCTCCAAACTGTATCGTATACTGCTGTTTTACCTGCACCTAACCTGCCCTGGGTAAAATCTTTATAGAGTATACCACTTTTCCCTACTATCTTTCAAGTCAGAGCTTACAGCTTCTTCTATCTCTAATGGCGGGGTAGCTTCCTTGTCCATCCCCAGGCAATAATAGCACAGACAAAAAAACAGGAAAACAACCTGAAAACCAGTTTATTCCCTGTTTTATAGCCGTCTCTGTAAAATTTTGACTATTTTTTCCTGCTGCCTGATATCAAGCTTCTGGAAGCTCCTCTGTTATGGCAATTGCCTGCTCTATAATATTCTGGAACGCTTCTATTAACACACCTTTTTTACTGTCATCAATATCCATCCTATCCATAATGTCTCCATAAACGCCTAACGGCACGGACGTCTGCTGCAACTCTAATATTTTCCTTCATCGCAATTACAGTTATCCCTGTATCAAAAAACTGTTTGCCCATATATGCCTGCCCAACCCCTCCAACAGATGGGACTCCTGGAAACACCTTCTCAATTTCAATTGCAGCACGCTCAAGCATCTCTTCACTTGCAACAGAAAAAAGCAGCGCTGCAGGTTCTGTAATATTCCGTAATGCTTCTCCTACATTCCCCTTTTTGCTGCTTCCAAATGTAAACTTCATATTATATTCTCCGTTCTCTATCACATTTTACCAGTTATACAACGCCCCCCTAAAAATCAGGCAGCCTAAAATCACAATACCTATACATAGGATTAATTTACTAGCTGGTAAATTACAGACGTTCTAAAATTAATCATAACATATAATATCTCTTTTTTCTACTATTTTTTACACATACAGTATAGCGGCCAATTCCTACAGCAAACCACAACATAGTTGAAACAGCCGGCAAAAAGCAGTATAATGGTTAGCGTGTCTTAGGGCGCGTTTGGAATGAAATATAAATACTAAATAGAAATGAGGTTTCCTATGATAAAACAAAAAGAACACTTTCATGGAAGTGATTTAGAAAAAATAGAAAAAGCATTTGGGCTAAAAAAAGAAAATATCACTAGTTTTTCTGCCAATGTCAATCCATTGGGTATTTCCTATCAGCTTAAAGAAGAATTGCCATTACACATTGATGCAATTACCTCTTACCCAGACCGCGAATATACAAACCTCCGCAGGGCAATTGGGGAATATATCCATGCAGATTACAATAATATCCTTGTAGGGAATGGTTCTACGGAATTAATTTCACTGGTTATACAGCTGCTCCGCCCCAAAAAAGCCTGTATTATTGGGCCAACCTATTCTGAATATGAGCATGAAATCTCCTTGGGCGGCGGAAACGCCATCTACTTCCAGCTACAGGAAAAACATAATTTCTGCCTACAAGAAGACGCTTTATTTGAAATGTTAACACCTGATATTGATTTATTGGTTATCTGCAACCCAAACAATCCCACATCCTCGCAGATTACTTCCGAAAAAATGCGCAAAATCTTAGACCGCTGTAAAGAAAAGGGGATTTTCGTTATGGTAGATGAAACTTATGTAGAATTTTCAGAAAACTATAATGAAGTTACCTCTGTACCATTATCACAACACTACGATAACATCATTGTACTGCGCGGAATTTCCAAATTTTTTGCCGCACCCGGGCTGCGCCTCGGCTATGCAGTCTGCGGAAACCAACCGTTCCTTAAAAAAATGGACAGCTTTAAAAACCCGTGGACAATTAATTCGCTAGCTGCAATTGCCGGAGAAATTATGTTCCGTGATAAAGCCTATATACATGATACCTATCAATTGATTTCTTCAGAAAGGGAGCGGATATGCCATATCCTGGACGGACATCATTCTGTAAAACATTATCCGCCCCACGCCAATTTTATACTGCTCCGTATTTTAAAAAAGGATATTACCAGCTGGGAATTATTTGAAAAGACAATCCGGAAAGGATTTATGATACGGGACTGCTCCTCTTTCCAATTCCTGGACAGCCAGTATATCCGCTTCTGTATCATGAAGAAAGAAGAAAATAACGCGCTTTTAGATGTTCTTTTTTCTAAAGATGCACTGGGATAGGACACCCTATCCCAATACTACCTTTATCTGCTTTGCAACCTTCCTGTTCCCGGATTTTCGGTGCACTGTATAAACAACCTTATCCTTTGGCTTATGCTTTATCAAATTATTATAAATATCTGTCATTCCTCTAATACTTTCCCCATTTATCTGCGTAATAACATCTGCAACCCGCATACCGCCCTCATAAGCCGGAGTGCCGGCATATACCTCTGTCACATATGCGCCTTCCACAAGGTTATGTGCTTCTGCCACATCCTCGTCTATGCTTCTCCCTTCTATCCCAATATAAGGAATTGTCATCTTCTTCTGAAGTATTTCTAGCAATGCTGTCACATTAGTAATCTTAACAAACGCCATACCTGTTGTCCCTGCCTCTTTTGTGAATGCGGTCGTAATTATCCCGACAACACGCCCTTCAACGTCCAGCACAACACCATTCCCTGTTTCCGAATAAGGTATGCTTGTACAAAAGACCTGTACCTCTCCATCCATAATTGGGGCATAGATAGTTTCATTTGTAATCATCCCAGTAACTACAGAATGAAGTATCCCATTAGGGCAGCCAACTGCAATAAGATTTGTCCCGGCTGACAGCCCAAACCCACTCCCAAACTTAGCTACTGTAATCTGCTCTAAAAGCCCCACGCCAATATCTTCTTTTTTAATACGGACAACTGCTACATTTAATTGGGCATTACTTCCTAATATTTCCCCTTCAACCATTGTGTCATCCATCATCTGGACACGGACAGAAGGCTGCTTCTGAACCGTTTCACAAGTAGTAAGGATATCAAAATATTTTACAGATTCCCCAAATATCAGCCCATATGCCATAGATGGCGCTTTCTCCGCCTGTTCCGGCCAGGGCTTAGAATCCTCTTTCCTCTTTATACCTACCATTGCCGAATCCATATTTTTCCCAACAGCCGACAACTGCCTGGAAATCCTATTTACATCATTAAGCGTTATTCCCTTTTTACCAGAATCCTTACCCATGTTTTCCGGCGGCGCACTCGTCTCTGTCGGTGCAGGGGTGGGTGTTACCGTATGAACCTGTACAACCTCTTCCCCTTCTTTCAGGAAATTGTTTTGGATAAGGACAAACCCGCCTCCTGAAACCACCCCAAAAATTAGGGCTGTCACGGCCAAAATGCCAAAACGTTTCAAAAAAAGGACTGCCTGGATTTTTTTTTGCGGCCGAACTTGTTCCCGAATAAACTGATACCGTTTTTCCTTATGGTACTCTGTATCTTTTCCCTTATTCCTACTCCTCATAACACTCTCCAATGCCCCAGGGAATCTGGACAATCCCTGAAAGCAAAAAAACAGCATAATACACGTTTCTCTAAATGTTTACAATAACTTAAATTATATCACCAAATTATGAATAGATTATGAATAAATAATACGATTCATGGCCAATTTCTTTTAAAAGCCAAATTTTGCGCCCGCCCCAAATCAGAAATAAAATCTTATTTGCTTGCTAACCAAGGGCAATCTAGTGTATTATATAGATTAGAATCATTTTCAATTTTAATGACGGATGGAGGAATTTATGAACGAAAAAGTGCTCCATACTTTAGAGTATGATAAAATTATAGAAAAACTGGAACAACACGCCGGTTCTGCTGCCGGGAAAAACTATTGCCGGAAGCTGCTGCCAGAAACAGAAAAAAATATTATATTAAAAGAACAGCGCGAAACTTCGGATGCCCTGACACATATTTTAACCCAAGGAAGCATTTCCTTCCAAGGTACGTCAGATGTCCGGGAAAGCCTGAAACGCCTGGAAATTGGCGCTATTTTAGGTACTCGGGAACTTCTTTCCATTTCAAAACTGTTAAATACAGCAGGAAGCGTAAAAGCCTATTTCAGGAAAAGCCTAAACGAAAAAGAAGAGACAGGAGATTCCCTGAATGAATATTACCAATTAATTGAGCCAATATCACCATTGATGAACGAAATCCGAAGATGCATTTTAGCGGAAGATGAATTAGCAGATGACGCCAGCCCCGGACTGCAAAAAGTCCGCCAGAACATGAAGCGGGCTAGCAATAGGATACACGAGCAGCTTAACAGCATTTTAAACAGCTCCCAAAAGAGCATGCTGCAGGATGGGCTGATTACAATGCGAAACGGCAGGTACTGCCTCCCTGTAAAAGCAGAGTACCGCTCTTCTTTCCAGGGCATGCTGCATGACCAGTCTGCAACCGGTTCTACCCTGTTTATTGAGCCTTCCTCTGTTGTCAAACTAAACAACGAAATCCGTGAACTGGAATTAAAAGAACAGGAAGAAATCGAAAAAATCCTTGCAAGCCTAAGCAATCAGGCAGCAGAACATTCCTTTTTCATTGGGCAGGACTTCCAAACCCTGTCAAAACTGGATTTTATCTTTGCAAAAGCATCTCTTTCCAAAGAAATGCGGGGCACCGAGCCAAGTTTCCCCAAAGATGGCTGTATCCTGATTAAGAAAGGACGCCATCCGCTTATCCCAAAAGATAAAGTTGTCCCGATTGACCTACAGCTTGGAAAAGACTTTTCCCTGTTAATTGTTACCGGACCAAATACAGGCGGAAAAACAGTTTCCCTAAAAACAGTAGGGCTTTTTACGCTGATGGGACAAGCAGGGCTGCACATCCCTGCTTTTGACGGTTCCCGCCTTCGCATTTTTGACGAAGTATATGCCGATATTGGCGATGAACAAAGCATTGAGCAAAATTTAAGCACATTTTCCTCACATATGGTAAATACCGTATCTATACTGGAAAAAGCAGGCTGCAACAGCTTGGTCCTTTTTGATGAATTAGGGGCAGGGACAGACCCTGTAGAAGGCGCGGCGCTTGCTACCTCCATATTATCTGACTTGCATAATAGGGGCTCCATTGTAATGGCCACTACCCATTACAGCGAGTTAAAACTTTATGCCTTACAGACGCCAGATGTCGAAAATGCCTGCTGTGAATTTGACGTCACTACCTTGCGCCCAACTTACCGCCTCTTAATTGGCATTCCCGGTAAAAGCAATGCTTTTGCTATTTCCGGAAGGCTTGGCCTGTCAGAAAAAATCATAGAAGACGCCAGGCAGCGCGTAACCTCAGATGCACAGGCATTTGAAGATGTACTGAACGATTTGGAAAAGACCCGTATTAAATTAGAGCAGGAACATGCAGAAGTATCGAAAAACAGGAAAGAAATCGCCCAGTTAAAAAAACAGCTTCAGGAAAAATCCGAAAAACTGGACAATTCCAAAGAACGCATCCTTGCAAATGCCAATGAAGAAGCCGGAAAAATCCTTGCACAGGCAAAAGAATATGCAGACGAAACAATACGGAAATACACAAAATGGGCAAAAAGCGATAAGCATATCCGTGAAATGGAAGCAGAACGCGCAAAATTGCGGGAACAGATTCACGAAAAAGAAAGCAGCCAGCCAAAACCCTCCCAAAAGAAAAAGGCGAAAAGAATCAATGCTTCTGAGTTAATAATTGGTTCTGACGTCCGTATATTATCACTTAACGCCGAAGGCACAGTCAGCACCCTTCCAAATGAAAAAGGGGAACTTTTTGTACAAGCCGGCCTTCTGCGTACAAAAGTAAAACTGGATGACATCGAACTAATCAAACAGCCTGAACAAAAACAGGCAGGCAGTAAAAAATCAGGCAGCGGGCGCATCCGCATGGACAAAGCATCTAACATCCGCCAAGAAATCAACCTAATTGGGATGACAGTTGACGAAGCAATGCCTGTCCTTGGAAAATACCTAGATGACGCCTACCTTGCCCATATGTCCCAAGTTACTGTAATCCACGGCCGTGGTACTGGCGCACTGCGCACTGCAGTCCATAATCATTTAAAACGTACCAAATATGTCAAATCATTCCGGCTGGGCGAATTTGGGGAAGGCGATATGGGCGTTACAGTCGTAGAGTTTTAACCAAAAAAGGAGAAATGCAATGGTAAATAAACAAAGAATCCTGATTGTGGATGATGATGAAAATATTGCAGAATTAGTCAGCCTGTATTTAATACAGGAATGCTTTGACACAAATATTGTACTAGACGGCGAAGCTGCCTTGGAAGCAGTAAAAACCTATCAGCCTGATTTAATGCTTTTGGATATTATGCTTCCGGGAATTGACGGGCATGAAGTGCTCCGGCGGCTCCGCAGAACCTCAAATCTCCCTGTCATCCTGCTTTCGGCAAAAGGTGAAGTCTTTGATAAAGTCCTTGGGCTGGAACTTGGGGCAGATGATTATATCATGAAACCCTTTGATTCAAAAGAGATGGTTGCAAGGGTAAAAGCTGTTCTGCGGCGTTTCCAGACAGAGCCGCCAGTAAACATCCCGCCACAATCTGATCTCCCGGTTGAAAAGGTAAGCTACCCCGGCCTATCTATTAACCTGACGGACTATTCAGTCCATTACAATGGCGCAGTAATTGAAATGCCGCCAAAAGAACTGGAACTCTTTTATTTCCTTGCATCGCACCCTAACCAGGTATTTACCCGGGAACAGCTTCTGGACCACATCTGGAGTTATGACTATATTGGCGACACAAGAACGGTTGATGTACACATTAAGCGCCTTCGGGAAAAGTTTTCCGACCAACATAGCTGGAAGCTGACAACGGTTTGGGGAATTGGCTACAAATTTGAATATCATGGGGAACGGAGCAGCCTATGAAACGATCCATCAAGCTTAAGTTTATACTTTCTTATCTTGTCATTGCCATACTTATGCTGGTTCTGCTTAATACTTATGGGCACTCCACACTGTACAACAAGCTAGTGGAATATGAAAAAACCAGCCTTTATGAAGAGGCAGAAATTATCGTAAAAGATTATGTGACTAACATGAGCGTACTGGAAACAGATAACATCAACCTCCGGCAGCACTTCAGTTCCCTGGAAATCCTAACCAATATGAGAGTCTGGATTGTTTCATCCTCTGGTGTTATTTTAATGGATTCCAACTTGTTCCACCCCCACGAAGGAGAAAATATCAACGACTATGACCCTTCCTTTTTATCCTACCAGTCCATTGTTGGGAAGTATCCGACAGACCTTGCATCAGAAAGTATGATTTCTGTAATCTATCCAATTACAGAATCTTTTTCCACAAGCGGATATGTTGTACTAATGTCACCGGCCAGCAGCTTAAAAAGCAATGCCACAAATTATATTGATTCCATTTTAATCTGCGGGCTGGTTATCCTATTTATAACCGGCATGCTTTTTTTACATCTTTATTTCCAGATAGTACGCCCACTGTCAGCCCTTACAAAAGAAACAAGGGAATATGCCAAAGGGCATTTTAATTACCCAATGGCAAAAATGTTTCTCAAAGAACAGAAAGAACTTGCCAATGCTATCCGTTACCTCTCTGTACAGCTTAGCGGCATGATGGAAAACCAGAAAAACTTTATTGCCAACGTTTCCCACGATTTCCGTTCCCCGCTCACCTCTATCAAAGGCTATGCCGAAGCGATGGCAGACGGTACAATTCCACCGGAAATGCAGAAAAAATATTTTAATATCATCCTGTTTGAAACAGAACGGCTTACAAAACTAACCAGCAGCCTCCTGGAACTAAACCAGCTCGACCATAAAAATATGGCTCTTGAAAAAACAGATTTTGATATTAATAAAGCCATCAAGCAAACATCCGCTTCTTTTGAACAGCGCTGTACTTCCAAAAGGATTTCGCTGGATTTGATTTTTGAGGAAAAAGAACTTTTTGTACATGGTGATATCCACCGGATTCAGCAAGTCATCCAGAACCTTCTGGATAATGCAATTAAATTCAGCCCAAATGATACAGTTATTACGATACAAACCACACAACAAAACCATAAAGTTTTTGTCTCAGTCAAAGACAATGGTATCGGCATTCCAAAAAGCAGCATCCCAAAAATCTGGAACCGCTTTTATAAAACAGATATTTCCCGTGGGAAAGACAAAACCGGCACAGGCCTTGGCCTTTCTATTTCAAAAGAAATCATTAATGCCCATAAAGAGAACATCAATGTAATCAGCACAGAAGGCGTCGGAACAGAATTTCTCTTTTCCCTGCCAAAAGCGCCGCATTAGCAACCACTATGTTACAGCGTAATTCCTATAATGCAAAAAGGGGAATGCGCATGCATTCCCCCTCTTTTTCCTGCAAAAACAACTTCTTTAAAATAATATCTCTCTGGCAGGGATTTATCTGGGCTTTGGAACCAACCCTTTTTCCCATTGGAAAGAACTGCCTGCATATATGTTTTTCCATTTTTCAAGCAGATTTTATCAATCTTAACTTTCTGCCCCTTTTTCAAAACAAGCGCTTTTTTCTTTCCACCTGCCGTCTGATATAGCGTAAGCTTCCGGTTTGCTGTCAGATTCCTTTTTTCTGTAACAGAATACGTGTTTCCATCTTTTTTCCAGCCATCTTTCCCATGAAGATATGAAATTTTCCAGAACAGATAACCTGTCGCACTAAACTGGTTTACATAAGATACAGTAATTTTTTTATCTGTTACTTTTACAGAGTCAACATAAAAATGGAAACAATATATCTGTTTTGCAATTGGCTGGTATACATCACATATTTTTTTCAGTTTATTTCCTTTATACCGGTAAAAAGCATGGGATGAAATATCATTATTAGCCCCTTCATTTTCCTGTATTTCCAGATAAACCGTTTTCGTATCTATCTGGTAAAGCACTACCGTCAGGCTGTCAACATACTGTTTTTTATTGTCCCGGAAAACCACCTTATCATTAATTGAAATTGACCAGCCATCCCCGCTGCCTTCATTATACAAATCCGGCGTTTCACAATCAATCCTTATGTGGTCTTTCTTTCCGTCCCCTGTCACATCATATTTTTTAATGTCTTTGCCGCTTTCCAGTTCAATCCCCTTCACTGCTGCCTCTGCATTTCTGCCCCCACTAACGGCAAATAGCAAAAATAAAATTGCAGCCCCTGTTATCAATATTATCCTCTTCATCAAACCCCTTTTTTACGGCTTACTGCCGATGCTTCCAGAAACCGGCCAGGCCAGCCGTAAGCCCCCTTTCTTTTTTAATTGTTTTTATAATCACTTCTTGTGCCAAGAATATGTGCAACCTCATACTGGTATTCATCAATGCTTTTCTGCATCTGAAATGCCTCATCCACATCAATATCATAAACCTTATCATCCTTATAGCCAATCAGGCGGTTCTTCTTCCCCTGGTCTATAATATCTACTGCATACGCCCCCATAATAGACGCATATACGCGGTCGCGTGCCGTAGGGCTTCCTCCACGCTGGAGATGCCCTAATATTGTAGCTCTCGTCTCTATGCCAGTTGCTTCTTCAATCCGTTTTGCAAGGCTGTTAGAATGTCCAACGCCTTCAGCATTAATAATAACCTGATGTGTCATGCCTGCTTCTCTATTTTTCCGGATTACATTAATCAGCCTGTCATAATCGGTTTCACTGTCAAATTTTTCCTGGAGCAGGATAGCTTCCGCACCATTGGCAATTCCACACCAAAGCGCAATATAACCTGCAGAACGGCCCATAACTTCCACCACGCTGCATCGCTCATGGGAATTAGACGTTTCGCGGAGCCTGTCTATTGCCTCCATCGCCGTATTTACAGCTGTATCAAAACCAATCGTATAATCTGTATAGGATATGTCCAAATCAATTGTCCCTGGAATCCCAATAATATTTACGCCATATTTTGATAAATCCCTTGCTCCTTTAAACGAGCCGTCACCGCCAATCACCACTAATGTATCAATGCCTAATTCCTTACAGATTGCCGCAGCCTTTTGCTTCCCAGCGTCTTCGTTAAATTCAGCGCTGCGTGCAGTAAACAGGAATGTCCCCCCATGCTGGAGCTTTTCTGATACATCCTGAAATGTCATTAGCTCAATTTCCCTGTTCAAGATGCCGTTATACCCGCGCCTGACTCCATATACCTCATACCCTTTTGTAATGCCAGTACGCACAACAGCCCGTATTGCCGCATTCATTCCCGGCGCATCACCGCCACTGGTTAACACCGCAATCTTACCTTTACCTTCAATCATAATACCCTCCTTCTGGCATTCCCTAAAACCATGCCATATGCAAAATATCTATATAAGCCCTGTCCTGTCATAAGAGACCTGGCATTATTCACCTCATGGACTAAGATAAAAACATCTTTTCCATTGCACACTGTTACTATTGTATAATTTCTTACATCATTTTTCAATATATTTTTGCACTTTTTTGATTCTATATTGTTACTATTCACGGCTAATTTCAGAAAAAGACAGACTCTTCGTGCTTGCATGTAAGAGGATGACTATTTTCTGAAATTAGCGTGCAGGCTGTTCCAAACAACATAAGTAAAACATGAGCTGCTGTTTTTGCAGTGCCTGACAGCTTTGCTGGCAGGTTTTACGCATGTGTTTAGAATGTCCGGGAATAGTAACTTACTATTTCCTTAATGAAATATAACTTCACCTTAACGTTTCCTTATCCCTATTGACAAATAATATTATATGACATATAGTATTGACATAAGGTAATATTATACATCATATAATATTATTCAATAATTCTTATGGTGAAGGAGGGATTTCATGGTATTTAACACAGGTGCCGCTCTGCTGGATGCAATTGTACTTGCAATCGTAGACAAGGAGACAGAAGGCACATATGGTTATAAAATTACACAGGATGTCCGGTCTGTTATCGAGATTTCAGAATCAACGCTTTACCCTGTATTGCGCCGTCTTTTAAAAGATAGCTGCCTGGAAGTCTATGACCAGGAATATGGCGGCAGGAACCGCAGATATTACAAAATCACAGAACAGGGCAGACGGCAACTTTTATTGTACCAGCAGGAATGGGGCAGCTATATTGCAAAAATAAACGCAATCCTCTTAGGACGTGTTTGAAAGAAACTAAAAATAATTTATGCAGCAGACCTGCACAGATGGAGGTAAAAATGAATAAAGATATTTTTTTAAGGGATTTAGGCCGATTTCTTTCTGATATTCCGCAGGACGAAAGGGAACAGGCGCTAAAATATTATGAAGACTATTTTGAAGATGCCGGGCCTGAAAATGAGCAGCAAGTAATCCAAGAACTTGGCTCGCCAGTAGAATTAGCAAAACAGATAAAAGCATCAAGCCAGGAAAACATTGAATATGGACAGGGGACAGACTTCCACAAACCCACTTCTTACCCTGATTTATATGCACAAAAACAGCCACAAGATTTTTACAATGGAAGCCAAACTTACCAAAATACAGGATTTTATAATAATGGAAAACAAACTTACCAAAACAACAGTACCCAAAATGCTTATTCAGGAAACAGCTATTCACAAGGGAACCAACAAAACGGGCAGAAAAAAAGCTGGACACAGGACTCTGGCAAAACAGCGCTTGTCATTATACTGGCAGTTTTAGCAATCCCTGTCGGAATCCCAATTCTATCCGCCGCATTTGCCCTGATAATATCCATACTGGCACTTATTTTTGCATGTTTTATCGCCGTTTTTGCAATTGGCGGCGGGCTAACCATAGGCGGAATTGCCGCTACAGTTGCCGCATTTACCCTATTTCCAGTATATGGGGGCGCAAGCAGTATCTTAGTTGCCGGAATTGGGCTAATATTACTTGCTGTTGGTATTATTATCTTCTGGCTCTCTATTGTATTTTGTGTTAAATTTTTCCCGGCGGCTTTCCATGTAATTATAAAATGCTGCCGCTCTATTGGAAAAGGACTGAAATCTTTTTTCCATTGATAAAGACGTATTACGAAAAGAAAGGGTGATAATATGAAAAAGACATCGATATTTTTAATTGTATTAAGCAGCATTTTCGGCCTAGGGGTTATTTTAACCCTAACCGGGCTCGCACTTGGCGGAAAAATCTACAGCTTTTCCATAGGGAACAGAGTCACAAATTCTCCCGGAAAAAGCGTCCCCCATACGCTGCCTGATATCTCCTTAACAGATACAACAGATATCCACAGCCTTGATTTTGACTTGACAGCAAACGATATTGAAATTAAAACAGGAACCGAATACAGTATTTCTGGCGGCCGCCTTTCTGAAAATACTGTAGAAAATGGTGTTTGGACGATTAAATCTTATTACTCGGACTATTTTTATGAAATTGATATTTTTGGGCTAGACCTGCCAATTCCCAGATTCTGGCGTAAGAATGAAAACTTTGAAAAAATCACAGTTACCCTCCCAGAGGGTATAGATTTACAGGATGTTACCATTGATGCAGGCGCTGCCAAATTAAACATTGATTTCTTAGGCTGCAACACCATTGACCTAGAGGTATCTGCAGGCGACGCCAACATCCAGTCACTTTCTGCAGAAACAGCAGATATTTCTGTTGATGTTGGAAAGTTAAATATTGAACAGTACCAGATTACAGGCTCTGCAGATATTGAATGCAGTGTTGGTGATTTAAACCTTGGCAGCAAGCGTTACGCCAATGACAATTTATGTAGCAGCCTAAATGTGGAATGCGCCCTTGGGAATGTTGATATCTATGGGAAACTAATGAAAAACAGCTCCATAGATTGTTCGATGGGCGATATAGAACTAAACCTGGCTGGCATATCTGCAAACTATTTCATTGAAAAAACCTCACAATCTTTAGGTGATATTAATTTTAGCGGATACTACAATTCCAAGCAGCAACAATCTGCTGATGAAGTATATGGAGTATTAGAACTTTCCTGTTCAATGGGAGACATTAACATTAATTACCTTGGAGATTAAGGCATATAATAGTATAGGGAAATGCATTAAGGCGTGTTTGTATATTCATTTGCAAACACGCCTTAGCATTCCCATTTTTTGTAATTATTTCTGCTCTTCTGCCTCTACTTCAACCGGGCGGATTCTCTTTGTACGGATTTCCTCACAAATTTCATGAATGAATACAGAAAGTTCTTTTTGCCCTTCATCCCCTGCAAAACGGCTCCGTACAGAAACTTTCCCTTCTTCCTCTTCTTTCGCCCCAACTACAAGCATATAAGGTATCTTGTCAATCCTTGCCTCGCGGATTTTATAGCCAATCTTCTCTGAACGGTTATCAATTGCCGCATCAATGCCATTTTTCTTTAACTCAGCAAGAACCTTGTTTGCATATTCCCCATATTTTTCCGAAATCGGAAGGACACGCACCTGTTCTGGGCAAAGCCATGTAGGGAATTTACCAGAAAATTTCTCAATCAGCCATGCAAGCGTACGTTCATAGCATCCAATCGACGTCCTATGGATAATGTATGGCCGCTTTTTATCGCCGTTCTGGTCAATATAATACATATCAAACCGCTCTGCTAAAAACATATCAAGCTGGATTGTAATCATGGTATCTTCTTTCCCATATACATTTTTTGCCTGGATATCCAATTTTGGCCCGTAAAATGCAGCCTCTCCAGCTTCCTCCGTGTAATTGATGCCAATCTCATCCAAAATTTCTCTCATAGCGTCTTGTACAACATCCCACTCAGCAGCCGTCCCGATATATTTCTCTTTATTTTCTGGATCCCATTTTGACATACGGTAAGTAACATCTTCCTCCAGCCCAAGCGTCGTCAGGCAGTATTTGGCAAGGGCAACACAGGATTTAAACTCATCCTTAATCTGCTCTGGCGTACAAATCAGATGGCCTTCTGAAATTGTAAACTGGCGGACACGCGTCAGGCCGTGCATCTCCCCGGATTCCTCATTCCGGAACAAAGTAGAAGTTTCCCCCATACGGTATGGTAAGTCGCGGTAACTTTTCTGCGATGCTTTATATACATAATACTGGAACGGGCAAGTCATTGGACGGAGCGCAAAAATCTCTTTTCCTGAAACACTGTTCCCTTCCTCATCCTCATCATCTTCCCCAAGGATAAACATCCCATCTTTATAATGCCCCCAATGGTCTGATATCTTATATAAATCGGATTTTGCCATTAAAGGCGTCTTTGTACGGACATATCCCCATTCATTATCTTCCAGGTCTTCAATCCACCTCTGGAGTTTCTGGACCATTTTCACGCCCTTCGGCATCAGCAGGGGCAGCCCCTGGCCAATTACATCCACTGTTGTAAACAGTTCCATTTCACGTCCCAGCTTATTATGGTCACGGTTCTTAATCTCCGCCAAGTATTCCAGATACTCTTCCAAATCAGCCTTTTTATGAAATGCCGTGCCATATATACGCGTCAGCATTTTATTTTTTTCATCCCCTCTCCAGTATGCACCAGAAGATGAGGTAAGTTTAAACGCCTTAATCGTTTTCGTCGACATCAGATGCGGTCCCGCACAAAATTCAATAAAATCCCCCTGCTGGTAAAATGTCAGCACATCTTCCTCCGGATGCTCCTGAATCATCTCTACCTTATACGGTTCATCCCTCTCTGACATCAACTTAACAGCTTCCTCTTTGGTTAAAGTAAAACGCTCTAGGGATTCCCCCTTTTTAATAATTGCCTTCATCTCTTTTTCAATTGCATCCAGGGCTGCCCTGTCAAGGCTTGGCATATCAAAATCATAATAATATCCATTTTCAATTGCAGGGCCAATTGTCAGCTTTGCATCCGGGTACAGATTCTTCACCGCCTGTGCCAAGACATGCGCACAGGTATGGCGGTAAGCCTTCTTTCCCTCCTCTGAATCAAACGTAAGGATATTTAATTCACAATCCCTGTCAATAACTGTACGCAAGTCAACCGTCTCCCCATCTACCTGCGCAACGCAGGCAGCCCTTGCCAGGCCTTCACTAATCTCCTTTGCAATGTCAATTGCTGCCATAGGCCGACCATATTCTTTAAAAGAACCATCCTTTAATGTTACTTTCATTTATTTTACCTCCATAAATCGTTACGCTTTCCTATTAATGTACATTCGTCCTGTCTGCCAAAGCATGCTAAAATTTCTTTTCACACCCAAGGGCAAACCTACTATGATACAGACACCCTTTAATGTTAGTACAAGCATTATCCTTTGTCAAGATTTGTATCCCTTGTTGATAGTATCCTAAAAACAGATTTTTGTATATTTTTACTAAAACTTGAAATTATTTTCCATCCATAGTATTATATAATTACTGAGAAAAAGCCTATAAACTAACTTAAAAAATTAAAAGTTTATGGGGAAAGAAAAATTGAAGAAAGGGTAAAGATGCAGGCACACCTTCCCCTTTGTGCCTGCATTTCAAATGAAAGTCAAGATTACGGTTCATGGCTAATTTCAGTAATTAGGCAGACTTGCCATGCTTGCATGTAAGAGGAGGATTTTTTTAGGATGGCCATGAATTGCAGCAATTCAAGTATTTTCATTTGGGCATGGGTAAAAAAGTATGAAAAGAAAATTATTTTCCTGTCTCTTTGCAGTTATGGTATTTGGCATGGCACTGACAGGCTGCAATGGCAAAGAAGACAAAAAAACAGGCAAAAGCAGTACGGAAACAAAAAAAGCAGGCAGCAAGGATGTAAAACTATCTATATGGACCGGGGAAGAAGACAAAGACTATCTTGCCACAGTGACCCAGAAATTTATTGACGAAAACAAATCCGAAGCAAACATCACGATTGAATGGTCGCCTATGGTTGAAGGAGAATGCCGCGACAACCTTCTTGGCGATGTATTAAATGCACCGGATCTATACACCACAACAGATGGGGATATCCAGTCAATTGCAGCGGGCGGGGCGGCTTCCCCTGTGACAAACCCTGATGAAATCAGGGCAAATAATCTGGAAGCAGCTGTTGACTCCCTTACAATCAACGACACAATCTATGGATACCCAATTACGGCAGATAACGGTTATTTCCTGTATTATAATAAAAAATATTTAAGCGAAAAAGATATCCAGTCCCTGGATAAAATTTTGGAAACCGCCGCAAAAAATAAAAAGAAATTTGCAATGAATTGGTCCTCCGGCTGGTACCTCTATTCCTTTTATGGCCAAACCGGCTTAAAAGTCGGCCTTAACGAAGATGGAGTGACAAATTTCTGCGACTGGAATTCAAAAGAAAACAGCATTACTGGCGTTGATGTTGCAAATGCATTGATGAAAATTGGTAAAAACCCAGGTTTTTCCAATACCGAAGACTGGATAAAAGGCTTTAAGAATGGAAGCGTTATTGCCTGCGTCAGTGGTATCTGGGATGAAAGCACACTCCAATCCATACTTGGGAAAAATTTTGGCGCTGCCAAACTCCCTACATATACCTGCGCAGGAGAACAAATCCAGATGGCATGTTATTTTGGTTATAAAATGATTGGCGTAAACCCTTATTCTGATCATCTGGAATGGGCACATAAACTTGCCAATTTTATTTCAAATGAAGAAAACCAGAAGCTTCGCTTTGAACTCCGCGGCCAAGGGCCTTCTAATATAAATGCAGCAGAATCAGACGAAGTAAAACAGGATGCGGCAATCCAGGCAGTTATCGCACAGTCTGAATTCTCTGAACCACAGCGCTTGGGAGTCAATTTCTGGGATGCCGCTACAGAACTTGGAAATATACTTTCTACCGGGAAAATCCAAGAAAAGAGCATACAGGCGCAGCTTGACAAAACAGTAAAGAAAATAACAGCTTCCACTGTTGAATAAACATCTTGATTGAAAAAGGGGGACTTTATCTATGGGTAATAAAACAAACTCAAGCATCAAGCTGTGGATTTTCATTCCACTGATTTTATTGGGAGTTGTTTCTATTGGCTCTAACTTTCTGGCAGAACGGAATGTCAGAAGCGTGAACAATGAAGCGACTACGATATCTGATAATTACCTTGCAGGCATTACTGAACTGTCTGACATCCAGGGAAGCGCCAAAGATATCCACCGTATGGCGTTATCCCATATTGTTGCAACAGATGCAAAATCCATGATTTCACTTGTAAATTCCATTAGCGGGCAAGAGAAAGTCCTGGATGGGCAGTTAAAATCCTACAAAAAATATGTGGAGGATGAAAAAAGCTATCAGGCAATCCTGAGTAATTACCAATCTTTCTGTGATTCCATTGCAACAATGATTGCCCTTAGCGCTAATACAGATAACCAAAAAGCATTTGCCGTTGCAAATGGCGAATTAAAATCCTATGCAGATGCGATTTACGCTGGCATCGACAGCCAGGTAAAAACGGCAAAAGCCTCCTCCGATGCCGCCAAAAAAAGGCTTGCTGAAGAGTATAAAATCGCATTTATGATTAATATATTTACTATTATTGTAAGCATTATATCAATCATTATTGCAGTCTTTGTGATACAGCTAAAAATCATCCGCCCAATTTCCACAGCGGAAAAAGAACTGTCAACAATTATCCAGGATATTGAGGAACGGCACGGAGACCTGACAAAACGTATCACTATTTATTCTAAAGATGAAATTGCTGCACTTGGCAATGGAATCAATGCGTTTATTGAAAAGCTCCAGAATATTTTCCGCATGGTATCAGAAAGTTCCAATAAAATGGATCATACAGCCAATAAAATTTCAGAGAGCGTCATCACCTCTAACAACAGTGTCAATGACTTATCAGCCCTGACAGAAGAGCTTGCCGCTACCATGACAGAAGTCGGGCGAAATGCTTCTACGATAAATGAAAATGCTGCTTCTGTAAGTGATGAAGTTAATGCTATAGCTGATAAGACAAATGATATCAATGATTATTCAAAACGTATGAAAGCACACGCTGAAAATATGGAAAATACAGCAAGTACAAATATGGCAGTCACAAAAGAAAAGGTAAGCCAGATTCTTGATGTTTTGAACCAATCGATAAAAGACAGCAGCAGCATTGACCAGATTGATTCCCTAACCGGGCAAATCCTTGAAATCACACAGCAGACCAATCTCCTTGCCTTGAATGCTTCCATTGAAGCGGCAAGAGCCGGTGAAGTCGGGAAAGGCTTTGCTGTAGTTGCAGATGAAATCAGCCAGCTTGCCGATGCCAGCCGTGAAACCGCCAACAATATCCAGAAAATCAACAGTGTAATTACAACGGCTGTCCATAACCTGGCAGAACATTCCAATGATTTGGTTGAGTATTTGAACGATTCTATTATGCATGATTTTGAATCTTTTGTAGAAGCAGGCGTAGAATATAAGCAAAACGCTACTTATATCGAAAATGTCATGAATGAGTTTGCGGGAAAAGCAGACGTCTTAAAAGATACCGTTGCAGAAATCGCAACCTCTATTGATACCATCAGCAATGCAATTGCAGAAGGTTCAGAAGGCGTTACCAGCACAGCTGAAAGCATGCAGGTGCTTGCTTCCGATATTGACAATATCTCGAAAGAGACAGCAGATAACCTTGAAATTGCAAGCCTCTTGAAAAAGGAAACCGAAATTTTCAGCAATTTATAAAAAAGCGGAATGCCAGCGCAAAACCCTACCAAAAACAGGGGAATGCGCTGCATTCCCCTGTGAACCACTACGTTACAGCACAATTTCCTATCACATAAAAAAGACACCGTCCATATGCGGTGTCTTTTTTGTTTTTCTGTATGATATTACTGTAAGACACAGCCAACAGAACAGGTGCGCCTTTATCGGTTATATGTTTTGCACAGCCCATGCAACATTTTAATATGCTCTTTTGTAAACTGCTTTGGCAGCATCCTCCATCTCCAGTTTGTCCCAACAGTAGCTGGAAGGTTCATACGTGCAGAATTGTCCAATTCTAGGATATCCTGCATCTGAAATATAGCCGTATCGGCAATACTGCTGTAAGCGGCACGCAAGACAGCCTGTGGCAGTTCTTTTTTTGAAGTAATATTTAAAGCCTTATAAACATACTCCATTTCTTTATCCTTTTTATTTTTATAATATCCCACAAGCGTTTCATTATCATGCGTCCCACCATATGCTATGCAGTTTGTAGATTTGAAATTATGGGGCAGATATTCATTTTTACTGTCCCCATCATAAGCAAATTGCAAAATCTTCATTCCCGGCCAGCCTGTCTTCTGAATCAGGGCACGCACGTTATCCCCGACAATTCCTAAATCTTCTGCAATAATGTCAGAACCTTTCGTTGCCTTCTTAATCACATCCGTCAGCCTTTTCCCCGGCCCTTTCCGCCATTTCCCTTTTACTGCTGTTTTACTCCCAGCTGGGACAGACCAGAAATTCACAATCCCAATAAAATGGTCAATACGGATTACATCATATAAAGCAGCATTAGAACGCATACGCATTTCCCACCATTTAAAATTGTCTTTCTGCATTCTTTTCCAGTTATAAAGTGGATTTCCCCAGAGCTGCCCATCGACGCTAAAACAATCTGGCGGCACCCCTGCCACGTTAATTGGGTTCTTCCTTTCATCCAGCTCAAACAGCCGTCCATGTGTCCATACATCAGCGCTGTCTAAAGCTACATATAGCGGAATATCACCAATGATTTTTATATTATGCTTATTGGCATATTTTTTTAATGCTTTCCATTGTGTAAAAAACTCATATTGGCAGAACCGCCAAAAATCAATTTCCTTTTGAAGGATTTTTTTATACTTTTCCACCGCCTCTTTGGTGCGCATACGGATATCCTTTTCCCATGCAAGCCACTCTTTTCCGCCAAAGTAAAACTTCAATGCCATATATAAGCTGTAATCATCCAGCCAGTATTTATTCCTTTTTACAAATCTTTGGTAATCCTTTTCCTTTTTAAAATGGCTGGCGCGGTATGCTTTGCGCAAAACCTTAAAACGGCTGTTGTAAAGTTTCTCATAATCAATATCTGTTGGATCTGCTCCCCAGTCATATGCTTCTACATCCTTCTCTGTAATCAGCCCTTTTTCCATTAAAATTTCAAAATCAATAAAATATGGATTCCCTGCAAAAGCAGAAAATGACTGATATGGGCTGTCACCAAAACTCGTTGGTCCCACTGGAAGAACCTGCCAATATTTTTGCCCCGCTTTTACCAACTGGTCAACAAACCGAAACGCTTCCTTCCCCAATGTCCCAATGCCGTATTTTGACGGCAGACTGCTAATTGGCAATAAAATGCCTGCTGCTCTTTTACTCATAAGCCACCTCCTCCTTTAAATTATTATACCCTGTAGCCCCTGTTTGAATCATTCCCTGTTAATAATACCTCATTTAGCGAACCTTTTCCATAGGTAAGCCCGGCATAAACCTGTTGTGTATTTTTCATAACTGGAGCCGAATTATCCTGCTTTGCTACTTTTATAAAAGCTTCCTTTAGCTTTCCCATAACCTCGCGTACTATCTCTCCATTTACCATTTTCCGGCGGAGTGCTGAAAAAATCAACTGTTCATACACATATCGGTAAAGCCGCATTAATTCTTCTGCAATCGCATACCTATAATCTAAGCTTCCCATTAATTCCTGCAAAAATCCTTCTGCACGCTTAATATGGCGGACGCCTTCTGAAAGCTCCCCTTTTGCAAATGCAGCGTCTGCCTCATCCATAGCCAATAAAAAAAGTTCGTAGATTATGACAACTAACTCACTTCTGTTTGCCTGTGCAACACGCGCCGTATATTCTCTTTTCTGCTCCTGATTCATTGATTTCCCCATTTCTGATAAGGAACTATGAAAAATTATTACCACCAGTACAGCGTTTCCAGAATAATCCTTCATAGTTCCTTATCTGTTATAAATACGAAAGAAACCCGACAGCTAATAATGCCGGTACACGCTTAATGTTAAACGGTGTACTGATAAGCCATCAGGTTTGTTCCTCTATATTTAGGAACTATAGAAAAATACGTGATACAGCTTCCGTTATTTACCTACAGTTCCTTACAAAACCATTAAAATACTAGCTCTGCAGAAGACTTAAAATCTGCTGCGGCCTGTTATTTGCCTGTGCAAGGATTGATGTGGACGCCTGCACAAGCACGCTCTCCTGCGTATAATTTGTCATGGCCGCCGCCATATCTGTATCAATAATACGGGACATAGATTCTGTAATATTCTCCTCACTGATATCCAGGCTGGCCACTGTACTGTCCAAACGGTTCTGGTATGCACCAAGCTGCGCACGCGTTTCTGAAACAGAACGGATTGCATCATCAAACGTTGAAATCGCTTTGCTGGCGCCTTCCCGTGAGCAGACATTTACCAAACTGGTACCATCACTTTCCTTAAATTTAAGTGTCCTACAGGATACCTCTGGAAAATCAACGCCCATTGTCTGATGCTCATTTGCACCAATCTGAAGCAGCATAGAACCTGTATCATAAACAGATATTTCTACCTTAGTGCCCAATGCTGCACTAGTCCCTGCCCCTGCTGTGCCATGGGCTACGGATAATGTCTCTACTGCAATCTGCATTTTGAAACCAGAACTGTCTTCTATCAAAAGATTGTTGCCATCTGCCGTACATACAACCGTATTAGAAAATCCTGTAGCGCCGCCTTTCGTCACATTATATTCTGCATTTTCCCCTTTTGTGGCACTTTTTGTGATTCCATCGCCATCCAGCTTAATAAACTGGCTTGTGCCAGTTGCACGCGTTTCCAAGTTTAAAGTATATGACCCACTGCCACTGGTAATTTCAATATCCAGCTTATCACAGACATCCATAATCCTAGCTTCCACATCAGCCTGTGTATCTGTCGAAGCAATCTCAATGCCCGCTTCATTAATGTATAACATTGATACACCTTCGGAAGGTATTGAATAAGTAAGGCTGTTCCTTGCCGGCGTCGCCAATTTTGTTACCTCAAGTTCATATTTCCCTGCCTTTACCCCCTCGGAAATAGAAAGTGTACTCAGACCATTCTCGCTATACGTAACCACCCTGGTACAGGAGCCGTCCAAAAGCCCTTTCCCATTATATTCTGTAGTACTTCCAATGCGGTCAATTTCCTCCAGCATTTTATCAATTTCCACCTGGATGGATTCCCTGTCTTCCAGGATATTTGTATCATTTGCAGCCTGGACACTAAGCTCACGCATACGCTGGATAATCGCTTCCAACTCAGACAGTGCGCCTTCTGCCGTCTGGATAATGGAATTTCCATCCTCCGCATTACGGGACGCCTGGTCAAGCGCACGGATCTGTGTCCTCATCTTATTGGAAATCGCAAGCCCTGCCGAATCATCAGCCGCACTGTTGATTTTATATCCAGAACTTAAACTTTCCAAAGAAGAAGTAAGCCTTTTGTTTGTTTTCTTTAAATTGATATTTGCCAGCTGTGCTGTTACGTTATGGTTAATCCTCATAAAAAACCTCCATTCATGCCAAAATCTGCAAATTTGGGCAAAACGCAAATTTGCCGTGTATATGATTCTCCTGTCCTTAGGAACTGTTAAGAAGTAAATCTTAATAGTTCCTTACAACTGCTGCCACGGAACGTACCAGAATTTTTGCAATCTGATACAACTGCGCCGTACCTGCCTCCCTGCCTGGCACCTGCTCATTTAACAGCTCATTCCTTTCTTTGAAATCCATTCCATAAGAAATATTTTTTATCTGATATCCAGCGCTTTCCAATGCATTCTCCAAAGCCTCTTTCTGCCCCTGCAGCGCTTCAAATCCCTGCCTCTGGTCACAAAGGATCAAGCCTTTCACCTGGCCTCCTGCCAGCTTGAAATCCATCGAAATATTGCCGGATGTTCCATCCTCCATGCTGATTTGAATCTTCCCTGACTCCTCAGAACCATGAATTAATGTAAGATTTAAGGATGTCACGGTATCACCGGTACGAATTGGGATATCATAGCTCTGGGAATGCCTAAGCATCCCCTGCAGATGGATTCCCCGTCCCAGCTTCCGCAGACTGCTTAAATCCTCTAAAGTAATATCGGCTTGTTCATACGATTTCGTAAGGATCTCACCCATAATTTTTTCTGCTTCTTCACACTTTTCTGCTAAATCCTCCGAAATTCCAACCGATTCTTCCATAGAATCAAAAATCTCTTCAAATTTCTCCTGTTTTTCCTTTGGCAGGACATGCCTGCGCCCATAACATTCTTTATATGGGGTATAATTTTCCTGTAGCGCTGCCGTTGCCGCCAGCAAATTTTCTACTGTCTGCGGTATCTGCAAATTTTCCAGGTATTCCTGTGCCTTCTCACTATTTCCTAATACTTCACGGAGTTCTTTCGCCTGTTCCTCAAAAAATTCTTTTTTCAGTTCCTGACTTCCAGACGCCTGCTTCAAATCTTCACAGAATTTTTCCAATGAAGTATGTAAAAGCTTTTCCATATCTCCATCTGTCATTTCCTTTATAGCAGAAGGCGTAACTTCAGATAATGCATCCTGCGCCATATGCTGGTAATATTTAGAAAAACCTTCCTGAATCTGGTCAGTAATAGAGTTTTTAAACTGGCCTCCCTCATTCATCCCCCTTGCATCATCTACAACAGAATTAATTCCCGCCTTTTTCCTGGTACGTGCCTGTGTCAGAAGGTTTCCAAGCGTCATTTCCTGCCCTGTCTGCATCACAGCCCCAATCACAGCCCCATCCGTTTTCTGAATTTGGTTCAATAGACGGTAAACGCCTATATAGCCCTTCCGCTCATTTTCATCAATATTGCCGCTTTTTTCCAACTGCCATAAGAAACGGCTGTACCGTTCTTCATCAGATATATCTTTCTCCCTGCGGATTTGTTCCAATTCCTGGTTCAGTTCATCCAACGGCATATCAAGCGGATTCTCCCCTCTGCGGATAAGTTCTAATACAGCAGAAGGCTTCATATTATCAATCACGCGGTTAACTTTTTCATCAAATATCTTTACCTGTTCAATATTTTCTTTTGTAATCTCTGTCTGATTATAACCAAGGATACGGACAGCCCGTTCATTTGCCTGTGTATCCTCTAATCCGACTTCTTCTAAAAGGTCTGGAATCCCATCAAATGCTTTTTGAATCGAATCTCCTAAGTCAGCCCTGGCCTGAGTGCCGACTTTCTCAAATACGCCGTTCCAGTCATTGCGGTTTGCCGTCTGGCTCCTTGCTGCAGCATGCAGTTCATTTACAGTAAGCAGCTCCTGCCTTCTTACCCCAGTCCCAAGAAGTGCTGCATGGGAATTAGAAATATCTGCTGTCTTTCCCAATGCTTCCTGCAGCAAATCCATCTGCCCTGGTTCCGCCACAGAATCTTTCTGTCCAACCTGGCTGTTATAATATGCATTTTCCAATTCGCGCAGCGAACGGATAATATTTTCCAAAGGCTCTGTCTCTATATGAATGCCATTTTTTTCCATTGCTGCAGCTGACTGCAGCGTCATCTTCTGGCGTATTTCTTCAAGCTGGCGTTTCAACGTAACCTGCTGGATTTCTTCTAAAGTCATCCCCTTTGAATATACCTCAGGAATTACTATGTCTTTCTGTGCCCCCATATCAGGCTGGTTCTGTAAATTCCGCAGAAATGCAAGGTTTATAACAAATTCTTCCTGGGAATTGCTGCCTGCTTCCTGGTTTTCTGCCTGTTTTTCCGCCATCTGTTCTACCGCACGGAAAATAGTATTGTCATCCACCTTTTGGAAATCCTGGATAACATCGCGCGCAATGACAAATTCCCTGTCGTCTAATACGGCATCCTTCGGGGAAGCTCCTGCCATCATAGCAAAAACAATCTGCTCCAGCACTTTATCCGGCGTCATTTTTTCCGCAGCCTGATTTAACAAATCCAGCTTTTCCAAAGTCGTTTCATTGACTGGAAGCTCATTGGCAAAAAGCCACCGTGCATCTTGCCTGCCTGCTTCATCGGCCCTGCCGCACTCTTCCAGTATTTTTTCAATCTGCTGCCTATAGCTTTCAAAATCCTGCATATTACCGCCCGCAGCCTTTAAAGCAGAATACCTTCCCTGGTAAAGATTTTCAATTGTCGGCTCCAGATCCTGCCCTATAATATAGGCCTTTGCCTGGTCTGTAATGTCAAGCGCAGCCTGGCTCATTCCAAGCGCAGCCATAACTTTTTCAAAGTTATCAGATGTTACCGGGATTCCTGCATCCTGCAGCATATCCCGGATTTGCGCTTCACTCTTCTGTGCCAGAAAGCCTGCTGCCTGCTGCTTTTCAAGCCCCTCTCTCTGCTCTTTCCGAAGCTCTAGAGCCTCCTGCTGCCGCTCGGCATACCATTCCTTTTTTTCCTTTCTCCGTTCTACAGCACGTTCTACACATTCCTTTGTCTTTTCTGCAAGGGATCCTTCTTCCTGTTCAATCTTCTCATAGTCCTCCCCATTTAATACCGAAAGGCTTTCACTTGCTGTTTCCTTTGCCTGCGCTACCTCTGCGCTTGCTTCCAGGCATTCTGCAAAAGAATAATCAGAAGACGCCACACTAGTAGAAGACGGCTTTCTGACTGCTTCTGCTGCTTCGCTTTGCCCAACTTCTTTTAAGACAATGCTATCAGAAGAAATATCGGTAATCTGGAAATTCCTGGTTTCCCCTTCCCTTGCCCCCTTTACGGCCCCTTTTGCAACGGTTACCTCAATCCCATTAAAATTAAGGGAAACATGATTTCCGACCTTTGTCACCTTCCCCTGAACAATATCCCCTTTACTGCCAATCCCCAGAAAAGACACTCCTGGGCATTTATTCCCTGTATTTCCCACTGTGCCGCCATATATTGAAATATCCTGTATATTCATATATTTCCTCCATACCTGCTTCCCTGCTGATGCCAAACACCTGCCATTTTATTATTATATTTCGGCAAAACCAGACATTCTCTTAACAAAAAAGCAAGAAATTTCTTCCCAATGCCCTGGAAAATATGGTATACTTATGGTAATTGGCTATTTCTATTTACAGCCAATTAGGATCTGTAGGAAAATAAGTGATACAAATTGCGCAGGATATTTCTTTGAGGGTGTATATCAAAAAACATAGGCGTAGCGGGCTACGGCGAGGCTTTTTGATATGCACAATCGGAAAAATAGACAAGTCAATATGTGTCAGTTATTTTTTACAGATCCTTATATAAAAATTCATATGTGAGGGGTGTCTTACTATGACAGAGAAAAACCTGGAAGGACAAATCGTGCAAATGAACGGCCAGATTCAGAAACTGCAAAGGGAACTGCAGGCTGTCAGGGAACAATTAGACAAGACAGAAAGCAACCGTGATGAATATAAAAGTAAATATTTCCAGTTCAAAGGCATTTTCCAAAAACAGACCCATATCTTCTACCTCTACCAGGGTCTTTCAGAATATAGCCTCGACGCTTTAAGCGGCATCTTCAAGGGAACTTCTTTTGAAGAGTTTTTGGCATGCGGCGTCCAGCCTGGAAATATTGACGCGCTCTGGGAATTTTCACGCGGGCAGGCACTTGCCGGCAATATAGCGGATGTTGCCATATTAAACAAAATAATTGAATATTTTGTCCGCCTGTATAATGGGACAAACGAATCCCCTATCCTCGCATTTCAGGCAATCTCCCCTGGAGATGCCTTTGATGTGGATTTACATATCCGCACGCAGGAAAGCAGGGCGTCCGGCAAAATATCCAATGTCATATTATCCGGACTTGCAAATGCCTATACAGGAGAAATCATTAAAAAAGCTGTCGTAGAAATACTTTAACAGGGGTTAAGGAACTTTATAGTTCCTAAGTTTGGCGAAACATCATCCAACCTATTAAATTTTAACAATTTCCTATCGTTAGAAGGAGGAATCTATGAATATAGCAACAAAACAAGTTGATAAGATTATAATTGGAGAGGAGCTTTTCCATGAGGTTGTGGAGGAGCACATTCCTGCATTGATTAAAAAGCAGTCTGCTCTCCTGGCATCTTTTTTTGAAAATATGCGCCATTATATCTTAACACACACAGAAAGTTCCGACTGGTTCTATATGGGCAGCCAGAACCTTCTGTACAACAATGCGATTGCTGCATTGTTCCCAAATCTAAATACATTTGATTTAGGCCATTGTAATGTAAGCCGTTCCTATGACCCTGTTACATTCCACAATGAATTTGCCGGTTATACTGGTACCTTAATGACCCCAAATGAATTCAAGCGTACTTTTGCCGGAAAATTTGACAAGCTTTATGATTTCTGCCCGGAATATCTCTTTGACAGTTATTTTACTGTAATGGATTTCCACAAAGCAATCCACGCAGACGGCATCCGCTCCAAACGCTGGAACGGTTTTTCTAAAGTGGAATCTTATCATATCCCGCTTTACCGGCTGAATGGAATGGACAGCCAGTCCATTTCCCCAGCAAAGACTCTTTTTTTCTGGCTGGACAATAACCTTCTCCCAAGCAGCCTGCCTGCTGACATGGTCCCTACTTACGAACATGTCCTTACCCTATATCAGGCAAGCAAAGACTGCTTTGAATGGATTGACGATACCATTAAAATCCGTGAGGATGTTATATTAGACAAAATTATGGACGGAAAGGTAAACTTCTTTTCCGAAGACTCTTACCGTTCCTCTTTCCTATATAATGCAGATGAAAAAACAATTTCCCTTGACAACCTGTCGCCGACAACGCTGCAAATTGTCAAGGAACATCTTCTCACCTGCGACCAGCGCCGCGCCGATTTTGAGCGGTATGATGAAAATATACTGATTGACCCAAACCGCGGCCACTGGAGCCTTTGGCAGGATGAAAATGCTGCCTGCAAATATACTGCAAAAATTGGGCAGCCAATGATTGCCAGGAATCCCCTTGCCGATGTAAATACCGACGGCATTATCGGAATTGATTTTGGCACAAAAAGCACCGTAGTCGCTTACCAGGATAATACAGAACATATTATCCCAATGAGGATTGGCACCAGCCATTACTCCAAAAAAGCAGACATTATGCAGTACGAAAACCCGACTGTTATGGAACTGATTAACTTAAACCACTTCCTGGAGTGCTACCATAAAAAAGAAGGCCGGCCTGATACATTATGGCAGGATCTGACTGTCTCCCACAGCGCCGTCAGCAGCATGATGAACAGTACCAGCAACGACTATTACTCCTTTTTTAATGAGTTAAAGCAATGGGCTGGAAATCAGAAAAAACAGATCCGTTTAAAAGACAAAGCCGGCAATGATATTTCTCTGCCGCCTTTTTCAGAAATCAAAGAAGGCGATTTTAACCCAATTGAAATTTATGCTTATTATATTGGGCTTGCAATCAATAATATGAACAATGGTATTTTCCTGAACTACCTGCTCTCCTTCCCTGTCACATTTGAACAGGCAACCTGTAATAAAATTGTAGAAAGTTTTTACCGCGGCATTCGGAAATCCCTGCCGGAAAGTATCCTGCATAACGAAGAAATCATGAAAAACTTCCGTGTACTAAAAGGGACTTCAGAACCTGCAGCCTATGCAATCTGCGCTTTAGAAGAATATGGTTTCGATTTAGAGGGAGAAGAAAAAGAAGTTTATTACGGTATTTTTGATTTTGGCGGGGGCACAACAGATTTTGATTTTGGCCACTGGCATATCCCAAATGAAGCGGACAGCCGGCGTTACGACTATGTACTGGAATGCTATGGAAGCGGCGGCGACCAGTACCTGGGCGGGGAAAACCTGCTGCAGCTTATGTCCTACGAAGTATTCCGTTCCAACCAGGACAAGCTGCGGGAAGATAACATTACCTTTTCCCTTCCACCCGAATGCCATCCATTCCCAGGCAGTGAATCCCTGATTTCCAATTCACAGGAAGCCAAGCTAAATACACGCCAGCTTATGGAAAAGCTGCGCCCTTTCTGGGAACGCGACAAAAACTACCAAATCCTATACCAAAGCGGTAAAATCAAGCTTGCGCTTGTCACCCGTTCTGGTGAACAGAAACTGAACTATGAATTAGATATCAATGTCAATGTTTTAGATAAGCTGCTCCACAAAAGAATTGAACTTGGGATCGCCAACTTCTTTGAATGCCTGAAAGCTACTTTTAAAGATAAGCTTGGAAGCGACATTAAATGTGTCCATATTTTCCTTGCTGGTAACGGAAGCCGTTCCCAAATACTGGCAGACCTTTTTGAAACCTATATGGTAACATATGCCGCTGATTTGCAGCACCATATCAGCAATGGAATCAGCAATAACTTTTTCCGCCTCCATCCAGCGCTTGGAATGCAGGAAGCGAAGAAAGAGGAAACAGAAAGCCAGCCGGCTTCTATCAGCAGCTTAGCACAGCAGGCAGGCAGTATCAGTAAACTGGCACAAAGTGTATCTGATATTGGTGATTTGGCGCAAAGCGTATCTGGCATTTCCGGAATGACACAGAACAAACCGCAGTCTGCAGATACAGAAGAAGAAATCAGCGCAATTACAAAGCCAAACGGTAAAACAGGCGTTGCTTTTGGCCTTTTGGAAGGACGTCCCGGCGGCCGGATTAAAATCATCCTCCCACTCAGCCAGGATGTGGCAAAGGACAGTTCGGATATCCGTTTCCGTTTTTATATCGGCTATAAAAAGAAAAACACCTTCCAGATGATTTCCGGCCCTTCCCTTGCATACAACAAATGGACTTACCTTTGTGATGCCTCTACGGAAGATTTTGCCATTTACTATACCCCCCGCTCAGAAGCGGCAAGCGGGACGCTTAGTATCTTTGATGTATATAAGAAAAACTGCCGCCTGAATAAGGCGTATGAAAACGCCAGCATCTACTACCGTGCTACAGCGCCAGACACAATTGAATATACTGTAATTTCTAATGATAATTTTGATTCCGCAAAATTGCTGGAAAATGTCGTAAAAATAGAATTAACATATTAAACAAAAAGGGGAATGCCAATGCATTTCCCTTTTTGTTAAGTATGCTTCTTCAATTCTCTTTCCAATGCAGGCGGTGCAGCTCGCCTCCAAGCTGCATGGAAAAAAATCCATTTTGCCGCAACGCTTCATATAATACAATTGCCACAGAATTGGAAAGGTTCAATGAACGAATTTCCTCATTCATTGGGATACGGATGGCCGTTTCCTGGTAATCTACCAGAATTTCCTCTGGAATCCCTGCGCTTTCCTTTCCAAACATAATATAGGCATTTTCTGGATAAGATACCTCTGAATATACTTTTTTTGCCTTTGTTGTTGCCATAAACATTTTACCAACGGCCTCTTTGTTTTTCTCCAAAAAATCCTCCAGGCAGTCATAAATAATAACATCCAGCTTATCCCAATAATCAAGCCCCGCCCTTTTTAAGGTTTTATCATTAACCTTAAACCCCATTGGCTCAATCAAATGAAGCCTCGTGCCCGTAGCACAGCATGTCCTTCCTATATTCCCTGTATTTGCCGGCATTTCCGGCTCCAGTAACACAATATTTAACATAAGCGGCCACTCTTCTTCCGATGCCTTTTAATAAATGCCTCTAACCGGGAAAGCGCTTCCTTTAAATCTTCAATCGAATATGCATAGGAAATACGCAGAAAACCTTCGCCGCAGGCGCCAAAAGCTGTACCGGGAACTACCGCCACCTTTTCTTCCTGCAAAAGCCTGTTGGCAAATTCTTCCGAAGCCATCCCAAACTCCTTAATACACGGAAAGACATAGAACGCCCCAAACGGCTCAAAACACTGCAGCCCCATATCACGGAATGCCTTCATCAGAAAATTACGCCGCTGGTCATATGCCGTCCGCATCCGTTCAATATCATCATCCCCGCTGCGAAGCGCCTCAATCGCAGCATACTGGCTGGTAGTCGGGGCGCACATAATCGCAAACTGATGGATTTTTAACATCTGTTCCAATATCCGTTTTGGCCCACAGGCATATCCGAGACGCCATCCAGTCATTGCATAAGATTTAGAAAACCCATTGATTAAAATCGTACGCTCTGCCATTCCCGGAAATTCTGCAATTGATATATGCTGCCTTCCATATGTAAGCTCTGAATAAATTTCATCTGATAAAACATATAAGTCCTTTTCAATAATTACATCTACAATATCCTGTAAATCTTCACGCGTCATAACCGCACCGGTCGGATTATTCGGAAATGGCAGAACCAATATCTTTGTCTTATCTGTAATTTTCTCCAGAATCTGCTGTTTTTTCAGCTTAAATTCATCCTCTTCCTTTAGCTCAATAATGACTGGCACACCATCGGCCAGCACAACACATGGCTCATAGGATACAAAACTTGGCTGGGGAATCAAGACCTCATCTCCGGGATCAAGCATCGCACGGAATGCAGCATCAATTCCCTCGCTGCCCCCCACTGTAATTATTATTTCTTTTTCATAGTCATATTTCAAATGGAAACGCCGTTCCAGATAAAAAGCAATTTCCTTCCTCAGCTTCTTTAACCCTGCATTGGATGTATAGAACGTCCTCCCCTGTTCCAGGGAATAGATGCCTTCCTCGCGGATATTCCATGGGGTATCAAAATCCGGTTCCCCAACCCCCAGCGAAATCGCATCTTTCATCTCACTGACAAGATCAAAAAACTTCCGGATGCCAGACGGCTCAATTGTTTTTATTTTAGCAGATAAAGGGTCTCTCATGGTGTAATCAGCATCCTTTCCGATTCATGTTTTTCTTTTGACATGATAAGCCCATGTTCTTTATATTTTTTCAGCACAAAATATGTCGCTGTGCTGTTCACATATTCTAATGTAGAAAGCTTTTCTGAAACAAAACGAGAAACCTCTTTCATACTTTTCCCCTCTATAATTACAGTAAGGTCAAAACCGCCTGACATTAAATATACGCTCTCAACTTCTTCAAACCGATAGATGCGCTCTGCCACCTTATTAAATCCCATATCACGCTGTGGAGTCACCTTTACTTCAATCAGAGCCGTAACCCTTTCGCAATCTGTCTGATCCCAGTTAATCAATGTTGGATAACCACAGATTACATTGGCCTCTTCCATTTCCTGAATTTCTTTTGTTATCGTCCCTACATCTGTCGCAAGCATTGCCGCCAAATCCTCTGTTGAAAAACGGCTGTTTTTGCTTATCGCATCTAAAATCTTTTTTTTCATCAGCTCTTCCTTTCTTATTGGTAAATCTTATAGAGCTCATCACTCCCGGCGGGCTCCAAAAAACGTGTTTCATTCGTATTTTCAATTACCCTGTCGTTCGTTTCTGTTGCCCTGCCAATCACTGCGGCAGGAATCCCTTCTTTTTCAAGCTCCCTTACCATAAAGTTTCCGTTTGGACAGCCAATTAAAAGAGAGCCGCTTGACATCATCCGGTATGGGTTGATATCAAAGACCTCACATACTTCTATCGTTTCCTGGCGAATTGGTATTTTAAGCAGCTCTGCAGATATACCGACGCCTGATGCCGCCCCCATTTCCCACAATGCGCCGAAAATACCGCCTTCTGTCACATCATGCATCGCAGTTGCCCCAGAAGCGGCCGCTATGGTAGCTTCTGGCACAACAGACAGATACTGTAAAAAAGAAGCTGCTGTATCTACAAGTTCCCCAGGAAGGGTTTCTAAAAGCTTCTCCTTCCTCTCTGCCGCTATAATAGCCGTTCCTTCCAACCCTGCCCACTTTGTCATGACAAGCTCATCTCCCGGCCTTAAGCCTGCGGTAGAAAGAAATGCCCCTTTCTTTGCCTTTCCAACGCCGGTAACTGTAATAACAGGGCGGTTCACAGCGTCCGAAACCTCCGTGTGCCCGCCTAAAATCTCAATATTTAGTTCTTTACATGCCAATTCCATCTCCTGCATCAATTCCCGGAGCTTTTTCTCCCGTGTCCTTGGGGGGAGAAGAATACTGCTCATTAAGCCAATTGGCTCTGCACCAGAAGAAGCCAAATCATTTGCCGTAATATGCACGGCAAACGTCCCGGCTCCCTTGCCAGCCGCGGTAATTGGGTCTACTGAGAATACAAACACCTCATCCTCTGCCGCCCCTACCACGCTGCAGTCCTCGCCCACCCCGGGACGGAGAAGCACCTCCTCCCGGCGGTGGTGCAGCTGCTTAAAAACTGCTCTCTTTAAGATATTTTCCGGTACTTTTCCAATCTCCATTTCCTATCCCTTTCCTACACAGCCAATAGCTTACTCCGTTTCCTCTGGCGGCTCTGTAACAACTGGCGCTTCTGTCGGTTTTGGCGTTGCTGCCGGTTTCGGCGTCTTCATCGGAGGTTTTTTTGTTGGCTTTGGCTTTTTTGTCTCCTTCGGCTTATCAGATTCCTTCGGTTTATCAGACTCTTTTGGCTCTTTTGATGGCTTTGGAGATGGTGTCGCCTGTTGTTTGCCAACCGTTACATATTCCGGCTCTGCATTATATACACTGGAATTTACCTGGACACGTTCTGTCTCTTTCCCGTCTACTGTTACAATTTTCCAAAGGCGCGCTTTATACCCAACATGGGCAGACTGTGTCACCACACGGTAAGAAGCCGGCTTTGTAGGGTCCTCTGTAATCTTTGGCTCGCCTGGCTGAATTGTTTCAAGCGTCTCTGACTCAAAAGAGATTTTACGGTTCGCCGGCCTTGTCTCTTCCCCATAAATCTTAAAGGACAATGTACCTCCTTCTGCCGAAGCAGCAATATAAATTGGCACATCTGTATTATTCTTAAACTTCAAATCCTTATAATCCCCGGAAATTGCAGCATCCCTTGAAACATCCACATAAGCTACCACCATAGAATGCGGGGAACGCTCCACCACTTCAAGTTCAGCATTAATCACAGCATTGTATAACGTTGTCGAAACCTGGCAGACGCCACCGCCAACGCCATCCACTACTTTTCCGCTGGAATATTCTGGTGCCATCTGATACCCGTTTTCTACCGTACGGTCTTTAATTACTTTAATCGTCGAAAATGTCTTCCCTGGATAGACAACCGTACCATTAATATAATTTGCCGCTGTCCTGACATTTGTTGCACGTGCTGCGGCTGAAGATGCAAAAGAAGTAGAGTAGCTTCCCAGTAAATCTTTGCACTTTTCTACCTGTTCCTTTGTATATTTGGGCTTTTGCACCTTAACAACTGCCGTCACTTCCAATGGATCCCCGCTAATCTCTTTTAACATAGCGCTGCTAATCGCTTCTGCTGTTTCTTCCACTTGGAGTTCACGCCCATCCCGTGAATTAGTCGCCTTAAATTTCCCCTGTGCCATCTTCAGCTTTGAATTTTTTGCTTTCACATCAAAGCCTGTGCAATTTTCTTCAATATATGTATTTAATACTACCTCATCTACCGTGTACTTTACTTCAAAATTTTTCTCTCCGGCATCAATTTCACTCATAATCTGAAACCTAGAAAAGAAATTAGCTGATTTCCCAAGTTCTGCAGCCTTTTGTACACTATCTTCTGCATCACAAGAAAAGCCAAGCTCAGAAGCACTTGCCGTAACTTCCTGATCATCGATTGCAATCTTAACCTGGCGGTTTTCCAACTGGGAAAGATAACCCTCTACCTTTTGCTCTGCCTCTTCTTCTGACAGCCCGCCTACTTCCACTTCCCCTATCTTTACGCCTTCCATAATTCCATCGTTTGTACTTAGCCCGCCCTTTGCAATAAAAGTAACGACCCCTGCAACTGCAATAATACAGATACAGCCAACAACAAACAATACCATCAGTTTCTTATTTTTCCTTGTCATACTAGCACCATTCCTACTCTTTAAATAATACGCCAACACCCCATATACTATAAAACACGCCTATCTGCTGCATATCCCAATTGCCCCAAGGCATGCTTGGAAATTCCGTACTCTTTATTGTAGCACACCCGTCCAGGTTCGCAAGTCAAATATTAACGCTTTATTTGACATTTTTTCGTATATTCTGTATAGTTAATAAAGGAATGCAGTTCTATGGCAGCCACTATCAAAATGTTAATTTTAATATAAAGCCCCTAACACCATAGGTATTACCATGGCAATCACTACCAAGATGCAGATAATCGCTGCTATTTTTTTCTGCGTGTTACGGTTAAAGAAATTCATACTGTACCTCCAATCAAATGCTTCACAAAATTACCAACAGAAAGGACCATGAATTATTATGCCCCTTTTTTTTATATGCTTTATTGTATTCGTATTATGGTTTCGCGTCAAGATAAATCGAAACAAATCTGATAATGCAGCAGAAAACGATGCCTTTTGGGAAAGGGAAATGCAGTCCAACTTTGCACGCAGCAAAGACATAAGCACACTTTCCTACCTTACTGTCCCAGACGGTATCCTTCCATTCTCCGAATCTCCGGAAGACGAACAGGAAGCCTATCTAGAAAAAGAAGTCAAAAAATGTTTAGAAAAGAAAATGATTAACCTCTCCGGCTACACAAATACAGATTTAAAAGAACTTTATGGCGTCGCCAACCTGGATGAGCTTTCTGCCTATGACCAGAATTTCCTTCTATTTATACGGAATCTCAGTATATGGGGAAAATATCTGTATGAAAAAAATGATTTTGCCCGTTCAAAACAGATTATGGAATATTCCCTTTCTATTGAAAGCGATATATCATCTGTCTATACTACGCTGGGGCATATCTATGCCGCAGAAGGCAATCTCCAGAAAATAAATGACCTGATATCACATGCCGAAAACTCTACTGCCGCATTAAAAGAATCCATTGTCCGGCAGCTCCAGCTATGTAAACTGGAATAATACGCCTGGGCGTGTTTGAAAATTACTGATTAAATCCTTGATGGGCATTTTTCTTGCAGGAAGCATTCACTGCACTTTGGGCTTCTTGCCGTACAAATAGAGCGCCCCAAGGTAATGATATGGATATTATATAAAATCCAGTGATCCTCCGGTAATACCTTCATTAACTCAAATTCAATTTTTTCTGGATCCTCCTCTTTTGTAAAACCAAGTTTTTTAGAAATCCTTTTTACATGGGTATCAACTACAATACTTGCGTCATGGAAAACATTCCCACGGATTACATTCGCTGTCTTTCTTCCCACACCGGCAAGGGAAGTAAGCGATTCTATGTCACGTGGAACCTCCCCATGAAACTCCTCCAGTAACTTCCTACAGCAGGCAATAATATTTTTTGCCTTATTGTGGTAAAATCCAGTTGACTTAATATCCTGCTCCAGTTCTTCTAAATCTGCCCCAGCAAACGCCTCCAATGTTGGGTATTTCACAAATAAATCCTTTGTTACAATATTTACCCTCGCATCCGTACACTGCGCGCTCAGCATAGTAGCAATTAAAAGCTGCCATGGAGTTTCATGGTGTAAATAGCATCTATAGTCCGTCCCATATTCTTTATCTAATAGCGCCAATATCTCCGCTACCCGTACCTTCTCTTTTGCTGTCATCCGTTTCGCCATATCTATCCTTTCCGTTTCCCAACCTGCTTAATTTAAACACACTCTGGATGTTTTATGATACTATATCCCGCCTGATAATTCAATGGATTACGTTTTTTATAGTCAAACAGGACAACCGTAGTTTTCTGTTCTAATATCCCATTTTCTACAAAAGCAGGGATATCATAAGAAAACCATTCTACATGCGTCATACGTAGCATCTGTTTCCAGGAATATCCTTGATATCCTGGAAGATATTTCTCATTCAGTTCCTGATTCTGGTAAAATTTCCTAAGCCATTCCTTTTGCTCTGGCCGCCAGGTACGGTTTCCCAGAAATTTCGGTTCTTTTTTTAAATTCTCCCTTGCATATAAGTCAAAGAGAAAAAGTTCCTGCAAAAGCTTCCCATTTATCTTGGACTGGCAGAAAAGCCTGCTGCCTGCGCATTCACAAAATTCATAAAGAATTTCATAGTTTTGCAGGCGTGATTGCTGCAGCCCCAAATATCCTTTTTCCTTAAAATATTTCCCAAGCATATCATAAAAAGCAAAAGCATCCCCAGACTGCCAAACCAAATAAGTAATGACCGCCTGGAACTGCATACTATTATAAAAACGCTCCACCATCTCTTCCACTTGCTTTAATTCAAGGAGCTCCCCATAAGAAATCCATTTGTTATAAAGCACTTCATATGGGGCTGCTGACTGATATACAATCCCAAACTCCGCTACTTTCCCATAAAGCGGTGAACCTTTTAGCACTTTCAAAAAACCAAGCTGAAGCTGGTCTGGCTGCATTTCATAGACATCGTTAAACGATTTCTGGAAAGACGCCATATCTTCATAAGGCAGCCCTGCAATCAAATCCAAATGCTGATGGATATTCCTGCCTTCCCGTATCTTGGCTACATTTCTTTGAAGCCTCTGCAAATCTGTCCTTCGGTTAATCGCCTCCAGCGTACTAAGATTTGTTGTCTGTACGCCAATCTCAAATTGGGCAAGGCCTGGCCGGAATTTCCTAAGATAATGGATTTCTTCTTCTGTCAAAATATCTGCTGACAGCTCAAAATGGAAATTTGTCACCTGGTTATCATGTTCCTGTATATATTTCCAGATCTCCATAGTATGCGCAGGATTGCAGTTAAATGTCCTGTCCACAAATTTTACCTGTGGAACTCTATTATCCAAAAAAAACTGCAATTCCTTTTTTACAAGTTCTAAATCCCTAAAATACACTTTCTTTTCTACAGAAGAAAGGCAATAACTGCATCCATATGGGCATCCCCGGCTTGTTTCATAATAGACAATACGGTTTTCCAACCTCTCCATATATTGATATGGAAAAACAAATTTATCCATTTTCTCCCTGACCCTTGGCTCCGTTTTTAAAACCTGTTCCCCTTTCCGCCAAACAAGCCCTGCAATCTGTCCATACTCCCCTCTCCTGCCTTCTTTCTGAAAGCAGCAAAGTATTTCATAAAAGCTCTGCTCCCCCTCCCCTTCCATCACCCCATCTGCCCAGATATCTTCTTGCAGCACATTCTCCCCATTATAACTTACCTCTGGCCCGCCATACCAAATCATACATCCTGGCAAAATCTTATGTATTTCACATGCAACCTTCCTTATTATCTCCATGTTCCAGATATAACAAGAAAAGCCAAGCAAATCTGGCTTTTCCTCATATATATTCCCAATAATGCTATCCAGGCTCTGGTTTATTGTATATTCCCGGATACTTAACTCCCTGGCAGAAATCCCCTTTTCCCTGCAATAAGCATAAATACTGTAAATCCCCAGATTTGAATGTATATATTTGGCATTTATTGCAACCAGCAATGCCTTCATATCTTTTTCCCTGCCTTTCTTTCACCAACATCCAAACGTTATCATAGCTCATACCATTGCGTATTCTTTTCCAATATTTCTGGCGCTTCTTTAAAAAAAGCACATTCCCCTGCCAAATCGCATTTCTGTTCCAATGCATGGCGGCACGCCATCTTCTCTTTCCTGTATTCTTTTACCACATCTCCCGCCCCAACAGGCTCATAGGCTACAGGCATTAAGCACTGATAACGGTCTTTAGGGCAATATCCCTCCACCAGCCATAACTTTAACATAATAATCCTCATTTCTGAGCGTCTTCCGCGAAGAGGCGGTGAGAAACCTGCGAATGCAGTTTCTCATCTGCCATCATAGCTATTTGTTTTCGCCCAGAAACAAATAGCCGTGTGAAAAATAAGTGCATCAGCATTATTTTTCACACTAATCCCCCATGCCGCCTTTGGCGACTCAAATAGTATAGCGAACAAGTTCGCATTAGAAAAATGCTGCTTCTGCATTTTTCCTGTGTGAAACAGGAATCATTCTTGGAGCTGTTTTTTGTCTCCTTAGAATGATTTTTCAACCTATCTCTTCCCTGCTTACTATATCAGCCCTTCCAAAGGAAAATCCCTGGCATGTTCAAATCGCTGCTGCTCTTCTTTATATTTTTGGCATAGCCATTCATAAACGGCATCCAGCCCTTCTTCTGAATAGTCAAACTGCTTGCTTTCTTTTTTCTCCTCTGGCGTCTTTTCAAAACAAAATGGTTCTGGCCAAACCGTCGCCTTTAAACCCTTTTCTTCCCCTTCCATATACTGTTCCACCTGATAACGCATCCCACCATAGCTTGCTTTCAATACTGCTTTTTTATTATAAAATGACTTGATATCATATAATGATTTCCTACTGTTCATCTATATATTTCCTTCTCAATTAATATTATTGTGCAAACACAACAAAGCTGGCTATTTTCTGAACCTAGCCATGAATAATAACATTTTATCGTTACTATTCACAGCCAATCGTAGCCGGATCTCAATAAAAAATCTCTTCCCC
>CAJUJR010000013.1 GCA_910586605.1 uncultured Lachnospiraceae bacterium
GAAAAACGGACAGGTTACAAATGCCAGTATTCTTACTAAGTTAGTGCATATGGGGCTGCGCACCGAAATAGCACTTACAGTAAATAGTTATTTTCCTGGTTTGCAATCTGCAAAGCAACTAATTTATATGTTGCATACCCTCCAACAACCAATGGCTCTGCATTACAAATTTCTTCTGCTTCGTCACGGCTTTCTGTTTTCAGGATATACATGCCAGCCATTCCCGGATAACCTTTAAATACACCACATATTTCTAGCTTTCCTTCATTATCCAACTTTCTTATGTTCTCAACATGTTCCATAACTACCTTCTTTGTCATCTTATTATAAGTCTTGCTTTTCTCAATCATCATCATATACATCATCTTTTCCATATGTTATTCTCCTTTATTTTTTATCAGTTATAAGCTAAAGAAAACTTCTGCTATATTGCAGAAAATAGGAAAATTTTTGCTTGCTCATACACAACATAATACAGAAACCTAGAACGTACAACCCAATATTTTTTCTATTTCCGGATGCGTCTTCCCTAAATCTGCCTGATATACTGCAACATGGCTACTGTCGCTGCTCCTATTTGTAAACGCTGGAAAAAGGAAGCCACATTCTGGCTCCCCTGGTTCATAATCCCCTTCCAACTTGCAGATAACACAAATCAGAAATTCAAAAACTTCCTCTGATTCATCTTGCCGCTGCTTATCTGTCCCCTTTATTGGAACATCATAACAGCCATGAAATACCATAACAGCATAGTCTTGTGTTGTATGGTATTGTGCTGCCACCATTTCATAAAATATTTCCATCAAGGCGTCATTTTTTAACCAACAGGACTTCATTCCCATCAAAAGCTGCCACATGCTGCCTTTGCCCATATTCTCTTTTGAAAAACCATACTTTTTCAGGTTTTCATTTGTTGGAGAAAAGGGAACCGCCTTTGCAATCGCTATATTTTTTTCTTTTTCTTTCATTGGCAAATTCAGGAAGTTCGTATTAAACGTCCCCATATTTACCCCTTCCTTGTCAAAATATCCCCCGGCGATGCGGGTAAAACAATTTCTTTTCGGCGTCATCCTCCTGGTTAACTCCAGCATATCTTCCCTGTTAATCATTTTCCTTCTGCTTCCCTTCTATCCTCCAAATCTTTTCCCTTTATAGTATCTAAGGAACTATATGGATATAACTTTTACAACCTCTGCCAACTTTTGGATGTCTCTATTTTACTATAATGCCCTGTATACTGCAACCAGCGCTTTAGCATATTTTTCCACTTTTCCTGTCAACAGTTGCTTTTCAGACAATTGTCCATGTACGCGCATATGTCCCCATCAATGTTGTATTCGGCATCCCATTGGCGTCGTAAATGCAAATTAACGCCTCCATATCTTTTACACTTAACATATTAATCCTCCCAGTCTACTGCCTTAAACAGTTTTGCAGTTTCTGTATAACTTCCTACCTTTAATAAAATAGAGCTGATTTTTTATTAGACAAATACTATAATAGCCTTAAACGAGGAGGTATACTATGTCAGACAGAGGCATTATTGTAATCCATCTGAACGAACTGCTGAAGGATGCCGGCTTAAGCAAAAATAAATTTTGCCAACGTGCAGAAATACAACGCTCACAATTAAACGGATACCTGGCTAACACAATAACCAGACTTGATATAGATGTACTCGCCAGAATGTGCGATACGTTAAACTGTTCCATATCTGATTTATTGGAATACAAACTAAAACCCTAAAAGTGCTTAACCCTGCATTGTATTCCACTTAGCCCTCACACGAATAAAGTACTATAATATATATCGTAAAAAAGTAATATTTGTATACTATCTGTCTATTGGGAATAAACCAGTAAATATTAAAAAAAATATAACAAAAAAACATATTATTTGCAGAAAACGGATTCTCAGAGCAGAAAAAGATAAAAACAACAGGCTAAAAATTACACTAATCTGTTGTTTTTTATCTTTACATTATAGAATTCATATTTCCTAACAATATAAAAAAATCTTACAAAATTACTTTTCCTTTCAACCGCCCATTCTAAAAAATACATCATCTGCTATACTGTTATATCTACAGATACTTGTGTTGCTTTATTCGCTAACTTTTTCATATTAGTCTCTACGGATTCTCTCGTAACAGCATCTAAAACACCTAACTTAACAGGCTTTCCAACTTTCCAATCAGGATCAGCTTTTCTTGCGGCATCCAAAAATGCCTGCCGATATGCCCCTTCATACTTTTCCATAGTATACCCTGCTGCCAGCCTATCATTTTTCTTCATCTTCCAGTGCAGATTTGTGTATACATCTGACCGCTTTGTTGTGTCACCATTTTGAACTCCATTTTCACGTAGAAATTCTTTTTTCGTCAATTCAAACATTTCATCCCGGCTGCTCTCAGGGATAGGGATAATACGTTTCCTGCTTTCCGCATTTTCATCTGTTATCAAAAGACCTGCAGCTTTTAATTGTTTCTGTACAGAGCTGCTGTTTAACTGTGACAACTGAAAAGTGCCAAGAATCGTTGGCTTTTGCATCCCAAACATATTTTGAAAAAAAACTATAATCTGTAATTCTTGACATATCTGTGCCCTCCTAATAATATTCAGCTAGGAACTGCCGCATATTTTAGTTCCACCATCTCAACACGATATAATTTTACATTGAAAGCCCTGTCAAAACTAAACTTCCACTAAATCCAGCCTTGACAGGAACCTCCTAAGTAATCTTACCCTATCTGTTTTCTTTGCCTCTACTAACTACAAACCGTTTCTTCGCAACAAAATATGGGAAAAAACTCATAATAATATTATCTGATTCCGTTTCCAATACATCCCCAATTCCACTGATATATTTGACCATGTATTTTCTCTTAGCAGAGTTCCTAACTCCGGCTTATCACAATAAGTTTCAGAGAACTGCTTCATTTCAGAAATCTGTCAGCAGGCCTAAACACCAGCCAGCCGCTGGCAACGTATAATAAAATACCAGACCAAAAGGAGAAACTTGCCCTTTTCCGGTATGAAAGGCCTGCTGATTCAATTACAGATTTTTTAGCGTTCTTCGCAAGTTCTGACGCCTTTTGGTACTTTTTAAAATTATTTCTCCAGCCTTCAAAATCAGACCATTCCCCAGGAACCATTTCTTTCAGCCAGGAAAGGCGATATAGGTAGTCAAACCGCAACATATGGCCAAAAATACCATATTGGCTGATAAATCTTTCCCCAACAAGCAGCCTGTCTTCTTTTTCTTCTGGAATTATGCTGATTCTGTCAAAAGAAACCTCCCCTATTATCCCGGAAGCCTGTACCATTACAAAATCAGACGGTTCACAAACAACGTCCCGCACCTTCCATTTCCTGCCTCTCCAGGAGATTTCCTGCCCTTTTGCCTGACTGCTCCCAAATAATTTTTCTGCCAGGCTTTCCCCCACGATACACCCGGATAAATCTTCTGCCGCCAGGTTTTTCCCAAATGGAAGCAGGCAATAGGACGGTCCACATACCGCTATCACATTTGTATCGGCATTTCTTCCGCCAAACCCTTCCGACACTATTTCATTACCGAGTTCTGTCCATGCAGCAAAGGCAGTACTTTTATTTTCCTCCCCCTCTTCCCGTTGGCTGCTGTATTTGCCTGCAAACAGCGCTTCCACCTGCTGGCTGTCAAAGCCGTCCCCTTCTGCTTCTATCGTTAAATTCTTTAAAAACCCATCCCCGCTGTTACGCAAATATCTTCCTGACAGAAAACAGCAGGCGGCTAAAATACAACAGGCGGCCGCCAGGAACAGATTCCTGTTTATCTTTTTTTTCAGCAATCGCTCACCCCTTTTCTTCCTTTAACCGAACCCGGTCGCCTGATTCAATAGCCCGGTCAGTATCTGCAATAATACGGCTCTCACTGTCCAATACACCAGTTTCCAAGGCGGCATAGCTGCCGTTTTTTTCTAACACTTTTACCTCCATCTTTCTTGCCACTTCCTGTTCCCCAAGTATGGTATCTTCCTTCTGCACCAGATAGACATACGATGTATTATCCCCCTGATATACTGCTGCCAAAGGAACAGTACAAGAATAGTTTTCAGATTCCTGCACAATATTTGCCGAAGCAGTTTCCCCTAAAGAAAACCCTTTGGCCGGAAGCAAAGCCGTAACCTTTATAAATTCCTGGCTTTCGTCCATTTCCAGCGAAGTAACGGAAACTTCTTCCTCCCGCCCTGCTGCATGGATTGTAACAATATCCCCTGTTGATACAAACTTTGCATCCCCTGCCAGAAGCTGCCCTACAAATCTTAAGCCAGCCCTGTCATCTGTCATATTAAAAATCCCGGAATCTGCCGTTTTCTGCCCTACTGCAGCAAAAATCCCTGTAATCACGCCATCCCTCGGGGCTGAAACCTTCCCATCTTTCTTTTTTACTTCCAAAAGTTTCTGCAATTGTTTATTAAGGTTCTTAATAGAAATCTGATGGATTGCCATACTATTATCAGAAACTTGTTCCGGCAAAGCATCTTCTATTGCCCTTTTGGCTGCCCTTTCTTCTGTCCTGCTGCTTTCTTTTAAAGCATGATACGCCTCTCTTTTTTCCTCTGCCGCCGCCCGCAATGCTTCCACAGAATCCTCCCCCTGCCCATTTAATTTCCTTTTCTGTTTTTTTACCTTTTCTTTTGCCTTTTCTAATTCATCTTTTGCATGGGCAAGCGCCATTTGGTTTTTCTTTTTCAGCCACGCATAGTCCTCTTTTGCCCTTGCAAGCTCCTTTTGCCGGCTTTTCTGCTCCTGCTGCCTATTTGCCTCTGCAGCCTCATCCTCCAGCTCCAACGACCGTTTTTCATCCTCTAGTTTATCAATCTGCTCCATTATACTGGCCTGGTCAAGCTTTGCAAGGGTGTCTCCCTTTTTCACCCTCTGCCCCTCGCTGACCCGTATACTTTTCACAAGAAGTTCCGGGCAGGTTAATACAGAAATTTCACGGTTTTTCTCAATCCTTCCCTCCACAGAAACCCTGTACTGCAGCTTCCTGGAAGAAGGGCCGGCAACACTTACCTTTGCTACCGTCAGGGCATCCGCCGCCCTTGAGATTATGGTAAAAAGAAACATAGCCAAAAGCAGCCAGGCAAAACCTTTCATCCAGAAAGCTGCATTTCTTTTCCTCTGCTTCATCTAAATCCATCTCCCTTCTTTCTATCATCACCCCTTTACGGCAGAAGAAGCTATTCCCTGCTCCAGATACTCCTGCCCTGCCAGAAATATAAAAACCGCAGGAAGTAAAGCCACAAAAGAAGCACATAATGACAGGCCTGCATTCCCACCGGTAATCTCCGGCAAAAACAAAGATAGAGGCCACAGGCTTTTTGTCTTTAAAAAAGTCATTGGCTGTTCCATCATGCTCCAGCATTCCAAAAAAGAGAGAACCATCGCCGAAATAATCCCCGATGCCCCAAGCGGAATCCCAAGCCTGAAAAAAATCTGTAGTTCCCCTGCCCCGTCAATCCTTGCCGCTTCTATTATGCTTTCCGGTATCCCACAGAAAAAACGGTACATAATAAATACTGAAAATGTAGAAAATATCCCCGGAAGGATTACGGCAAAGCTGGTATCTAAAAGCTTCAGCCAGTCAAGCACAAGGTATTCCGACAGCATCGTCACCTGGAACGGCATCATCATCATGATAATATAAAGCATATAAACCAGCCTCTTCCCTACAAAAGAATACCTTGCAAGCCCCCATGCAGCCGGCATCCCAAAGATAAGCTGCCCTGCCGAAATAGCCGCCGTTATCTTTACAGAATTCCAAAACATCTGGAAAAACTCTGGCGAATCCAGCAAAAGGCCGGCAATATTTTTCAAAGTAGGAAAGACAGGGAACAGCCTCCAGGAAGCATATCCATCCCCTTTCTTTAGCACAGGCGCAATATAGCTTATAACTTCTTGGTTTCCCATAAATGTGCCCGCAAAAAGAAAAATAAGCGGGCTGATTTCCAAAAGCGCAAATAGATATAAAATACTATTCTGTAATATCTTCTTCATATCTCCTAGTCCTCTTTATCCCAACTCCTCTGCAAAAGCAGAACAAACACAACAAGCACAATACAAAGCAGCACAGAACCCGCCGCCATTTTATCCACGGATAATTCTGAAAACCAATTGTTAAATACATGCTGCAAAAGATAAATCTGTTCCTGTGGATAATTCCCAGCTACCAAATAGGCCTCCCGAAACACTTTAAAAGAATTTAGGAAAGAAAGGATAACAACCGTAAATGCCACCGGACGGATATTGGGGAGCGTAATATAGAAAAAACATTTCAATGCCCCCGCCCCGTCAACCCTGGCCGCCTCATAAATGCTTTCCGGAATCCCATGCAGTCCGGCTATCCATAAAACCACATCATAACCAAGGTTTTTCCAGATATAGCTAAACACCAACACGCCAAACGCCGCCCCGGAATTCATCCAATCCTTTCCTCTAATATGAAAGAAAGAAATTATCCCATTTAACATCCCATATTGGTCAAAAACTATGTTCCAAAGCAGCACCACGCTTGCCGCAGGGATAGCAAGAGGAATAAGGTATGTGCTTTTTAAAATATTTTTCCCCTTCACCTGTTCCAGCAGTAAAACAGCAACCCCCAATGAAAGTACCAGAAGGAGCGGCAAACAGACAGCTACAAAACAAAGGGTATTGCCTGCCGCCAGACAAAACGCCTGGTTGGAAAAAACCTGACGGTAATTATCAAGCCCGGCAAACCCATTCCCAACGGCCTGCATAAAAGAACGCCGTATCACATCCCCAAATGGGATAATATAAAAAACAAATACCCCCACAAGGCTTGGCAGGACAAAACAAAAACCTGCCCTGTTTCTCTTACCCATATCCTCCCTCCAGTTTAAATCAATTGTCCATTCCTTATTCCGCCAGATACAAATTCACTTTCTTCATAACAGCATCCACTGTACTTTCCAGGCTTTGTTCCCCCAGCAGGTATTTATCTGCCTGCCCCAAAACAATTTCCTGTATTACACGGTTCGTCATGGAAGGCTCTGTCAAGCTCTCTGCAATTTGTGTAAGCTTATCAACTTCCTTCTGCGTCAGGTTTCTGTATTCATATCCATAAATATCATCACTATCCGAACTCCCGCCAAATGCCATGGATAACCCCTCCTTTACATGTGGGTCGTCCATCTTCTCCTTGCAAAATGCGTCAAATGCTGCCCGGTTCACCGGAAATCCTGTCGTTGCATTAATATCAGCCGTTTCTGCCTTCTTTCCAAGCAATGATTTAACAAACATCCTTGCTGTCTCTGTATTTTCTTTTGCAACCACCCCTGCACACAGATAAGGGATATAGGATTTTACAGTATCCCCGTTCATCAGGCAGTAATCCGCCTTTGTCTGCCCCCATGTGCTGCACATCCCCTGGAATCCCAGGAATCCGGCAACCGTCCCAAAAGATATTTTGCACTGTTTGCCCAGCAATGAATCGCTTGCATTTGTATTCGCCTTTATACCCGAAAATGTGCCATCCCCAATTGATTTATCCTGATAATCCTCTTTTTTATCTGCCTTGTCTACATCATAAATCCGTTTAGCATTTTCCAGAAACTTTTCCATCCTGTCCTTATCAATACTTCCATCCTCCTTTTGCCATGCGGCAGAGTCCGCATAATACAAATCGCGCAACAACGTCCTGGTTCCTTTATTCGGCGGCGTAATATTAGAAGAACTGTCTTTTTTCTTTAATTGCTCTGCACGTTCTGCCAGCTTTTCTAAGCTTCCTCCTGAATTTAGCGTTTCCTTGTCCCCTTCTACCACGGAAAACAGGAAACGGGCAGGCATCGAATAAATTTTCCCATCTTTTTTGCTTCCTTCTTTTATATTCAGGAAAATACCATCTTCCTTTTCAACCTCTTCTACCACATCAGTAATATCTGCAAGCACTCCTTTTTCAATATAACTGTCTGCCGGCATCCCATCTAAAATCAGGACATCCGGCCCATTCTTTGCAAGGATGTCTGTGTTTAACACAGACAAAGCATCCTCTAAAGCCACCCCATCTTTTCCTGACAGCCCAAATTCCAGGTTCACATGGATATCAGGGTTCTCCTTCTGGAACAGCGCCACAGCCTTCCTTAAATATGAAGATTCATCTAGTGCATAAACTGTCAATTCCTGTTCCGGCACAGACGCAGCCTTTTCATCATAGGAATAATAATAGATAGAGCCGCTTCCTGCGATAAAAATATTTTCGTTATCAAAAACTGCCATATCCTGGTATGTGGCATTATTGCCCCCAAAACTGGCAGAAGAAGCATCCATTAACTGTTCTATAACACTTCCCCCTCTTGTATAATGGAAAATCCCATTCTTATTAGCAAAGAAAAATCCATCTTCCTGCGTCCCCTCTGAAAATACCATCGGCTGCCCCGAATCTGTATCAGAAGAGCTTAGTTCTTTTTCCTTCTTGATAAGATTATCCAAAGGTTCTTCCTCTTCTAACACTTCCTGTTTCTTTGTATCAAACAGAAAAACACCTTCATTATGGACAGCCGCCAAAATATTGCCTGCTATTCCAAAATAGTGGACAGCCGCCCCTTTTGTATCAAACGGCTTCTTACAGCTTCCATCTTTTCCTACCACAAAAAGGCTTCCATCAAATCCATTTACAACCAACTGCCCTTCTGCATCATATGCAGCATAATGGACCTGATTGTTTTTGCCTTTATCCGGAAATGCAAAAGAAAAAGAAGCAATCTTTCCTTTTGCATCAGCATGGTATGCTTTCACTTTATCTCCTTTTGCATACTCGAAGAACACAGCCGTCCCATCGGATGACATTGCCACACATGGCATATACCTTTTTCTTAACCCCTTAACCTTTACTGCCTTCCACTTCTTCCCATAATCATTGCTTTTTAAAAGATAATATTCTCTCTTTTCCGTATTCTCACCAATTGCCCCAAGGCTTCCATCTGATAGTTTTTTTAGGGATCTCACTATGTTTACCCCTCTTGGGAGCCCCACTTCACTTTCAAAAAAACGCCCAGCCCTTTCCTGCGCTTTCTGCTGCCTGTCTGTGCCCCCTTTCTCCTCCCCTTTTTTTCCGCTGCATCCCCCAAGCAATGTGATTGCCATTGCCAGAAGTAAAAACAGGGCCGCCAACTTCTTTTTTGTCCTCATTTCCTCAAATCCCCTTTCTTTTCTAAATTTAAAAACTATTCTACCAGCATCCCCTTTAAAAAACCTTAAAAGCTCCCTTTAATTTTGGGAAAAATTTAAAGGATATTTTAAGAAACTTGTGCTATGATAAAAGAACACAATAATTAGGAACTGTAAATAAATTAATTGTCAGTTTGCGCTGGATATTTCTTTGAGGGTGCATGTCAAAAAACGTAGGCGTAGCGGGCTACGCTGAGGATTTTTGACATGTGCAATCGAAGAAATAGACAAGCAAAATGATAAAATAATTTATTTACAGTTCCTTAGCAACAATTTATGAGGGGAATATGAAGATTTTATTGATTGAAGATGACAAAAACCTTTGTGAACTGCTCCAGTTCCAACTTGAAAGCGAAAAACACCAGGTAGATTCCTGCCATGATGGAAGAGATGGGCTTGATTTATTTTTACAAAATGCCCATGACCTTGTTTTGCTCGACCGGATGCTGCCTACCATGAACGGGCTGCTTGTCCTAAAAAAAGCCAGGAATGCCGGGGTAACTACCCCCGTCATCCTGCTTACCGCCCTTGGGGAACTTTATGACAGGATAGAAGGGCTTGACAGCGGCGCCGATGACTATATTGTAAAGCCCTTTGAATATGAAGAGCTTTCTGCCCGCATCCGCTCCCTTGGAAGGCGCAGCGGAACATGGGAGGAGGACAGCCTTTTACAATATGGAGATATCACTTATGATACTTCCCTGCGTATTTTACAGGGGCCAAATTGCGGACTGCAGCTGTCTGGCAGGGAAGGCCATTTGCTGGAAGTCTTTCTTAGAAACCCTGCCAGCACTATAAAGCGCATGGTTATCTTTTCCAAGGTATGGGGCGTGGATGCCCCGGTAGAGGAAAGCAACCTAGATACCTATATCCATTTTTTAAGGAAAAGGCTTGGTTCTGTGGGAAGCTGCTTAAATTTAAAGACGGTGCGTGGAATTGGATATCTTTTAGAAGAAGATGCTGCAGGAGGTTCTGATGTTCCATAAATTACATTTACAACTAACTTTTTTTTGCACGGTAATAATAGGCGGCATTTTTTTAGTATTAACCTCAATCTGCCTGTTTTTTGCAGAAGACAGCATGAAAACAAACGATTATTCTGCATTTTTACAACAGATTAACTCTGCCCTAATCCATCTGAAGGAACAGGAAACCATTTCCCACCAATGGCTGAACCAGTTCCAAAAAAACAACCAGTTCCTGCTTTATCTTTATGACAACAACAGGCCCCTTTATTACCAAAGCTACCATCCATCCAAGCGGGAACGCCAGATTCAAAAAGAAGCCCTTAAACTTGCGCAAGAAAAGTACCAGATGGATCTTTTTTCCTGCAATATGCGCCAAATCACCACCCATACAGAATTTAATTTTTCTTCTTCTGACAGACAGGGCTACTATGCTTCTGCCGGCATAATCCCAAAGAAAAAAGGCAGCCAGCTAAGTTACCTTATCCTCTGCCCATTAGTAAAACAGCAAAAACAGGCTGTCCATCTGCGCCTGATTATTTTTCTGTCCGACCTTGCTGCAATTTCCCTGCTAATTCCTTTTTTCTGGTTTTTTACCAGGCGTATGCTTGTCCCGCTGGAAAAAAGCCGCGAAAAACAGATGCATTTTATTGCGTCTGCTTCGCATGAACTCCGCGCGCCACTCACCATTATTAGCGCCGGCCTGGATGTTTTAAAAAAGAAAAGTGAACCTGGAAAAAAAGAACACTTTATGGGGTTGATGGAAGAAGAAAGCAGGCGGATGCAAAGTTTAATCAATGATATGCTCTTGCTTGCAAACGCTGATTCCGGACACCTGCCAATGCATATGCAACTCTGGCTGCCAGATGAGCTTCTCCTGAATGCCTATGAAAAATATGAATCCCTAGCTGCAAAAAAGAATATTGCCCTTTCCATCAAGCTTCCTGGGGAAACACTTCCAAACTGCTATTGCGATAGGGAACGGATGATACAGGTATTTTCGGTTCTGTTGGACAATGCCCTCTCTTACACACCTGCTGGAGGCAAAACCAGCCTGACGCTATCCCTCCATAAATCCTGCCTGCGCTTTTCTATTTGTGATACAGGATGTGGGATTCCAGAGCAGGAGAAAAAACTGGTTTTTGACCGTTTCTACCGTTCTGACCACGCCCATAGCGATAAAATGCATTTTGGCCTTGGGCTCTGCATTGCAAAAGAAATCGTTTCTGCCCATCATGGAAAAATACGTGTGGAAAATGCACCTGAAGGCGGAAGCTGCTTTGTTGTAGAACTCCCTGCCGGCACGCCGCAAAACCATCAATAGCTTAGGACTTAAACAATTAATTTATTTGCAGTTCCTTACTTACGCATCACTATTGAAAAAATATTCCCTTTTGCCGACGTCCTCAGCCTTATATAGCCGCCCTGCTTTAACGTAATCTCACGGGAAAGATACAGCCCGATGCCAATCCCTTCTTCTGTCCGCCTGTCTTTTCCCCGGTAAAACCTTGTAAATATCTTTGCTCTTTCCTCCTCTGGTATCGGGGCATTTTCATCTTCTACCGATATTTCAGCAAACAGCGCAGAATCTTTTATAGATAAAATAATTTTACTGTCCCTGTCTGCATATTTTACCGCATTATCCAAAAGGTTATATACTGCCTCTGCCATCCAGTTCCTGTCATGGCATATCCTTACCCGCCCGTCTTCCTGATAAATAATTTCAGTATTCTTTTGCTTCGCCTTCGGATAGATATTTTTTACAGCTTTTAACACCGTTTCATTCAAGCTCTGCTTCTGCATATTCAATTGAATCAATCCACTTTCCAGCCTGGAAATTTTAATCATGTTTTCTGTCAGGAAATTCAGCCGTTTGACCGTCAGGCAGATAATCTCTATATATTCCCTCCGTTTCTCATCTTCCAGCCCATCTTTCTTAATAAATTCACTATACATCGTTAAATTGGATATAGGCGTCTTAAGCTGATGTGCAATATCAGAAACCAGGGATTTAATATTTTCCTGCCCTTGTTCTGCCTCTTTATTTTTATGCTTTAAGATTCTTGACAGCTTTATTACCTTATTTTGTAATTTAGATAGCGCCGTATCCTCGTTTTCTGGGAATACTTCCTTTTCTTCCAGCTCCATCAATATATCAACCAAAGAAGACAATTTTAGAACAATCCCTGTAATATAAGCATCCTCTGCCCGATATAAAAGATATTCTGCCATGCACAAAATAAGGCAGCCTGCAAAACACAGCAGGCATGCCCTTAGATTGAATGCAACGAAAAAGATAAGCAACGGAAAAACCACCGTAATAGCCACTGATAACACTGCCAAAAAACGTACCATTTTTTCAAAAGAATTCTTTTCCAACATAATCTTCCCTGCATTCCCTTTTCTTACTGCTGCTTCCTCGTCTATCCTGATTATTCCCCAAAAGTATAGCCAATTCCAAATACTGTCAATATATACTGCGGATGCCCCGTATCTTCCTCAATTTTTTGCCGCAGGCGGCGGATATGCACATTCAGCGTATTTTCATCCACAAAATTTCCCTCACAGTCCCATATTTTTTCTAAAATAGATTTTCTTGTCAGGACCTGCCCTCTGTTCCGGATTAAAAATTCCAAAATCTTATATTCTGTTGCAGAAAGCTTTACTGGTTCTGAACCAGTAAACACCTGTATTTTCCCAAAATCTACCGATAAGCCTTTATAATGGAACACGTCATTTTCTGTCTCTGCTTCTGTACGCCTTAGTACTGCCATAATTCTCTGGTTTAAAAGTTCTATGGAAAAAGGCTTTGCAACATAATCATCACAGCCTGCCAAAAAACCTTCTATCATGTCCTGCTCCGTATCGTTTGCAGTCAGGAAAATCACGGGGGTATTTCCCTTTCCCCTGATTTCCCTGCAAAATGTAATTCCATTGCCATCCGGGAGGTTACAGTCTAAAATCACAAGCTGATAAGGCTTTTTTAACCTTTCCCTTGCTTCTGCCACAGTAGCAGCACAATCTACACAATATCCTTTCCCCTCTAAAAAGGTTTTGACACCGTTGCAAATAATAGCGTCGTCCTCTACAACCAATAATCTTTGCATCATTTCACCTTTCCATTAAAATATTACTGCTATGTTATTACTATTCACGGTGAATAGTAACTATTACTTAACTAATTCGCCTGCCGTATACGCTCTGTAATGCTTTCTTTTGATATCATATGGTACAGGATAACTGGGACAATAATACAGGCTGCCATAATCACTACAGCAGTAACAGCCAACAATGCCGCCGGATAATAAGCAACCGCATAGTCTGCAATTTGGCGGGACATGTCAGTAATCAGCTTTATCATAACATTTCCCACTGTTAATATCAACGCCAGTGTCAAAATGCCATAATAACTGCCTTCAAAGACAAGCATCTTTTTTACCTGTTTTTTCGTCATGCCAACGCTTTCCATAACTGCCAGCTCATTTCTCCTGATATATACCCCTGTCAGCATCACATTTACAAAATTTGCCATTCCAATTAAAATCAATACAAAAGAGATGCCCCCGCCAACTACATTCATTGCCTTCATGGAAGAATAAAATCCCTCTATGGTTTCTGACTTTACCTCCAATGTCCGTACACATGGATTGACCATTACATTTTCCTTCATTTTCTTTGTTACATATCCCTCTGACTCCGGCTCACAATCCACAATAACATTATTGATGTGTGTTTCTTTGCAAAACCTATCCATAGCCTTTTTGCTAATCAGGATGCATTCCGGGGCTCCTTCTGTATTCCAGTAATAGCCAATGTTAAATACTCCATTCTCTTCTAATGCCGCGCAGGCTGCAACCTCTATAGTAAGTTCCTTTTTACTGCTAACATCTGTCATCGTTATCATTTTCCCGGCTGCCTTTTGTACCTCCCCCTTTTCTAATAAAGAATCTAAAACACAAACCTCTCCCTCTTCAAACCGGGCAATATCTACTTTCTTTTCTGCCCGCTCATTATATTTTTCAATCATTCTTTTGCTAACAGCTACCACCGGCGCTGTAAACCCATTTTCTTCCTGATTTGGCGCCTTCTTATAATTTGCAATTGCCTCTTGGCGCTCCTTCTTTTCTGGAAATGCTTTTTCTAAAAATGGCTGTAAAACTTCTTCTTCTGGGTTTAATACAGCATTAGCAGCATAGTTAATATCCACACTGGAAACTCCTTGGATATGGGATATTTCCTCTGCCAAAGCCTCGATGCCCTTTGTTTCTCCTGTTGTAAAAACTGTATAATCGTTTGGCAGATAGAAATCCACAAAATTTTCTAACCGAATGCTCCCTAAAAAAGCATCTACTGCCAAAAAAGACATTGTCCCCATAAACAGGGAAGCCAGCACTAAAAAAGCACGCTTTTTCTCACGGAAAACATTTCGGAATGCCATCTTATATAATTTTCCACCGTCCGTCGATTTTTTTGCCCTTACCTTCGCAGAATCCTGCCCATTATACCTTAAAGCTTCTGCCGGCGAAACCTTCCCGGCAAGTTTTGCCGGTTTCCTACAGCTTACTGCAACCGTAAGCATTGCAAACAAGATTGTACCTGCATAAATAAGTGGATGGAAGCTGATTTCTGTTGGCATAACCGATGTCCCCCCAGAAGAAGCAAACATCTGCAAGGCAAATGGGACTATTACAAAAGAAGCCAGAACCCCTAATAAAATGCCAATAGGAATCCCAAAAAGTGAAAGCTTTGTTGACTGCATTTTTACCAACTTCCTAATCTGGGAAGATGACGCCCCAATCGTTTTTAACATCCCATAAAAACGGATATCTTTTGCAACAGAAATATACATCACATTGTAAATCAGCAAATAACCGCTTAAAAGAATAACCCCTCCCATTATCCCAACCATAGCTATCATTATACCTATAGTATCTTCTGTTTCATCCTGGGTATCATATGTGGATTCAAATTCCTGCCCATTCCTTAGTGGAACAGCCAAAAGTTCTTCAAGCAAACGGCTCTGTTTTCCCGCTTTTGCTGAAAGGCATAAAATCCCATCCTGTTCTACCGTAAGCCCAAGCGCGTCGATATATGCCTTAGAAACAAGCCCATGAAATTCCCCCGTCGCATATGCATAATCCGTATACCATCCAGATAAGGAAAATACTTTTATCTCCTTTCCTTTTTGTAAGGATATTTCCATGCCCTTCTCTGGTTTTCCAATATCCAGGTAAGCCAGCGCCGCTTTTGAAAGCATGATCTCCTTTTCTTTTTGAGGATAATCCCCCACAATATCACTGACTGCAGGTGTAAAATTCTCTTCCCACTCTGTGGAATTATAATAGTCAAGCGCCACTTTTGCTTTTCCGGAAGAATCTGTAAACTCGTCTGCAGGGATTTCGATTCCCGCTGCATTTAAACTGGCCGCTTCCTTTACCCGCCCTATCTGCCCTTTGGAAGGCTGCTTTAACCAAACCGTTGATTTTGTCCCCTGCTTCCTTAACCACATAACATTTGTATTCTGTGCAACGCTAAAGCCAATGCCAAAAACTGTTGTAAACATAAAGGTAGTCAGGACGATTGCAAGAATTACAAAAATATTCCTTATACGGTTCTGTCTTAAAGAACGTTCACTTAACCGTTTCACTGCTTTCTGGTTATTATTCTTTAGCATATAACATCACCTGCCTCTATCTTGCCGTCTTCAATCCGGATAATCCCATCTGCCATTAACGCAATCTCCTCATTATGGGTAATCATCACAATGGTCTGATGAAACTCCTGGCTTGTCAGCTTTAACAAAGAAATTACATCCATTCCGGTTTTGCTGTCAAGGTTTCCCGTCGGCTCATCCGCCAGGATAATCGCTGGTTTTGACGCCAAAGCGCGCGCAACTGCCACCCTCTGCTGCTGCCCGCCGGAAAGCTGGTTTGGCATTGCTGTCAGCTTCTTTTCTATTCCCAGTGTATCAATAATCCTGCTGACATATTTTTGATCTGCTTCTGAACCATCTAGCTCAATTGGCAGCACAATATTTTCATAGACATTTAGCACTGGGACTAAATTGTAATTCTGGAAAACAAACCCAATATTCCTGCGCCGGAATATTGTCAGTTCCTCTTCCTTCATTGAAAAAATATCCTTGCCCGAAACAGTAACTGTCCCAGAATCCGGGCGGTCAAGCCCGCCTAACATATTAAGTAACGTCGATTTCCCGCTTCCTGATGTCCCGACAATAGAAATAAACTGCCCATCCTCGATATGGATGGAAACATGGTCTAGTGCCTTTACCTCACTCTCCCCAGAACCATATGTCTTACATAAATTCTTTGACTCTAAAATACCCATGTCATTCTCCCCTCTCTTCTTTTATGCCCCCATTATATCAAATGCATCTTACAATCTTATTACGGTTTATCTTACCATTGCCTTAACTAAAAAAGATTATCTGTAAAAAGCGAAAGTTCCTTAGAAAGACATTCCTTCCTGTAGGATAATTTAGCTCTTACAAGCAGGAAATGCTGTTGCCCAGTTAAATAGCTAAATCTATTGCAAATTTTACCCATTTATACTATTATATACCATATAATTCCAGTACCTTTTTTTAAAGCGTAGTGTTACATATACACTATGCCAAAGCATGTTTCCAATGAATTTTAATAAATATAGAAAGGAATATGAGCATGAGAAGAAAAATTGCAACATTACTTACTGGCTGTCTGCTTCTACAGTCATTCACAGGTTTTGCTGTACCCGTTCAGAAGGCATCTGCCAAAACGGCAGATGCCGGAATTTTTTCTGAAGCACAGCCCACAAAAACTTCATCTTCTAGGGCAAAGGCAGCCCAGAAAACGGCTGGCAACCTGGAAATAGAAGTACACCCGTTTCTTGAGTATACGGGAAAAGTAACAGTAGAGTGTAATGGGGAAACTAAGGAGTTAGATTTTGCAAACAAATCTGCTTCTCTTATAGCATGTTTTAAAAATGTAACAGCAGGAGAACAGACTGTCAAGGTTCAGGCAGAAAAATTTGCTGCATATACGCAGAATGTTACAGTAGAACCAGGCTGGGCACATAAGCTCCTTTTGTGTGCAACAAAAGTTGATACAGGAAAAGAAGGGGCAACGCTTGGATGGCTTCAGGCAGGCGATGTAAATGGGGATGGGAAGGTTAACCAGGAAGATACGGACATTCTATTAAAGCTTATCAGGGAAAATACTGCAAATAAAAATTATGACCTAAACAATGACGGCAAAACCGATATTGCCGATTTACAGATGGTAGTGCAGAATATTGGAGAGAAACCACAGGAATCATTAGTAGAAAAACTGTGGATGTCCCTTGATGTAATCCCTGCCGGCGGGACTTCTGTCCCTGGCAATGACGCACCATCCCTGCTTGACAACAAAAGTGTTACGCTGACGCCTGCAAATAATGGTGAAATTTCCGGAAGCAATCCAGTGGGCCTGGAGTTTATACTGGCAGAGGAGGACTCTGGGGTTTCTGCCCCTAAAATCGGGGGGATAAAGATTTTATCTCCTTTTGTACAGGAGGATGGCATAACGGTTAGCGATATCGTATCAGGTGAAGCAGCCGTTGAACTGGAGAATGGGCAGATAGAAACATTTTCCTTAAAAAACCAGGACAATGCCCGTATGCGAAAGGCAAGTGCAAAAAATCAAAAAACCGCAGCCAAAGCAGCCTCTGTCAAGACAGAACCAGATGGTTCCCTAGTACTTGATTTTGGAGGGCAGATTGCCGTAAAAAGGGTAACCATTCAAATTACCGGTACCCGGAAAAATAAAAAGCTGGCTGAAATTGCAAAGGTAGAATTTGTCAATGACATGGATAAAAGGATTCCAGCCCCAGAACTAAATGTCCCAACACTTTCCGCGCTGAAACCTGGCAATGAACAGCTACGTGTTTCATGGACTGCACAAAGCAATGTGACAGGATATGAACTTTATATTGAAGGCCCTGTAGGAAAATCCCAAAAAATTGCAAACGACACGGTTAAGGTTTCGGGCGACAGCTATATTGCAAGTTCTATTCAGACAGAATCACTTATTAATTTTGAAACTTATAAAATAAAAGTGCGTTCCGTAAATGGCGATTGGAAGAGCCCTTGGTCCAATGAGCAGTCTGGGATACCTGAACCACAGGCAAAGCCTGCCCCGCCAGATAATGTTAAATTAACCGCCGGGCGCAATTACCTTCATGTCACATGGAAGGATATGGATGATGCAAGCGGTTATATGGTGTACTATAAGAAAAACAGTGAAGCCGGGAATAATTACCAGCCAGCCGTTGCAGGTTTTACAGCAGATGAAAAAACAGGCGGTACTGGCATTATTAAAGAAAACAGCTTTAAAATCGAAAACCTGGCTGAAGATACAGAATATTCTGTCTATGTTACAGGCTGGAATGCCCTTGGATGGGGAAAACCTTCTTTGAAATCCATTGGAAAGACAAAGAATTCTAATCCGCCAAAGCTTCCAAGTTATAAGCTTTTAAATACGCCGAATGGAGAAGGGAAAGTATCCGCCCATATTGTATCCGCAGACCTTGGCGGACATGGCGGGGCTAAGATGGTTGGAAGCCCTCTTGATACAAAGGCAAAAAGCGCCCTTGGGCTTGTAGACAATGACTATAATTCTTACTGGGTAAAAAGCGACTGGGACGACGGCGTTGCTTATCCGGCAAACGACAGGGGAATGAATATAACGCTTGATGGAAACTACAAAATGAATTTCATGACGTTTGCTGCCTATGATGAGACGCTCGCTCTTTCTACAGTAAGAATTGATTACTGGAATTCAAAGGACAGCAAGCAGCATTTTGTTGGTTCACGTTTGCTCCGGAAATTGGATAGCAATGAGAATCCATACTATATTGTTAAGTTTGATAACGCAGTTACCGCAAATAAAATACGTTTAAGCCTTGGAACCGTATCTACGCGCGGTGATATGAAAGTTGGGGAAGTACGCTTCTATCATTATGATTCTCTTGAAGACGAGATTATGGGCTTATATGCAGATGAAATGCATTCTACATTGAGGAGTGATGTGACAGCCAGTACAATTGATGTATTAGAAAAGCGTTTGGAAAAACCGGACGGCGAAAGCGGTGAGAAACATCCTCTTTATAATGAATTAAAACTGGAACTGAATACGGCAAGGGATATTCTGGACAATAAACCATCCCCTTCTTATGAGGTGATAAACCAAATTACTGGCAAAAAAGACGGGCATCTTGGTTTTGGAGGCCTGAATCCATGGCAGCCGCTTGGAAAAACTGTATATGCAGGCGAAACATTGGTTGTGTATGTAGGCCATAACACAAAGAGGACTGGGGATAATACAAACCTAAATTTAGTTATGACACAATACCATGCAGAGTCAAGCAGCCTCGCAAAGTCAACTTCCGCCCTTAAGGTTGGAAGAAATGAGATTACAGTCCCACAAGTTACAGATAAGGACTTTGAGCGCGGAGGACAGCTTTATGTAGCATACAGCGGCAACAATGCCTCTGACAAATATGCAGTGCGCGTCCTTGGCGGAAGTGACATCCCAGTATTAAACGTATATGGAAAAACAGGGAAAGAAAGAACAAATGCAATCAGGGCTTATATTGACAGCCTGGAAAAACATGCCGCAAACATTGAGGCAGAACATGAAAAGATACATAAAAATGGGCAGAAAGCTGTAAATTATGAATATGACCAACAAAATTGTATCTTAAACGCAACAGATATTATGATGGAAAAGATGATGTATTCCCTTCCAGCAACAAAAGTGTGGGAACCACTATCTTCTAAGGAAGACAAAGTAAAAGCGCTTGATGTTTCATTGCAGGCAATGGAAGATACGATGGCTTTATTCTATCAGCATAAGGGACTTAGCAATGACGCAGGCACAGAACGCGGCAACAATGCGCTTCCAGCGCAGCATCTAAATATCCGGTATATGAGAATGTTTGCCGGTGCGTTTATGTATGCTTCAGGCAACCATATTGGTATTGAATGGGGTTCAACAGGCTTAGCTGGCGGTGCGGCAGGCATGCAAAGCTTTGGCTGGGGGATTGCCCATGAAATTGGCCATGATATCAACCAAGGCGCTTATGCTGTTGCAGAAGTGACAAACAACTATTTTGCACAGCTCCTGACAGGAAAAGAGCGTTATACATATGAGAATGTATACAAAAAAGTAACTTCTGGAACAGTTGGCCGTGCGTCTAATGTATTTGTACAATTGGCGCTGTACTGGCAGCTTCACCTTGCATTTGATGACAATAAAGATGACCATGCGGTTTATGGCAATTATGAAGACCAGTTTAACAACCTGTTCTTTGCCCGTGTAGACACTTATGCGAGAAACCCAGGCAAAGCGCCTAAGGAAGGGCTAACATTAGACGGCGGGACAGACCAGAACTTGATGCGCCTTGCTTGTGCAGCAGCAAATAAAAATATCCTTCCATTCTTTGAGCGTTGGGGAATGGCAGCGGATGCGGCAACCGTTGCTTATGCAGAAAAATATGGTGAGCCGTATGCAAAAGCCCTTTATTATGTAGATAAAAATGCAAGGGATTACCGTGTAGACCATCCAGGTGAAACAGGAACTGTAAAAGACAGGAATGTAATAACAACCGCAGCAGTATCTGCAGTTTCAAACAAGGTGCAGGTAACAATTGACACGAATGAAGATACTGATTTGATTCTGGGATATGAGATTATCCGCAGCATGACAAGTAATGGTGTTACAGAATCAAAAGTGGTTGGTTTCCAGCCAGTAAATAAAGCTGGCGGCCCAACTGTTTTCACAGACACAGTATCTACCATCAATAATAGGGTAATGGCATATTCTGTTAAGGCAGTTGACCAGTTCCTAAATTATTCTGCTGTGGCAGACGCTGGCCAGGTTAAGATTCAGACCGATGGCGTCTTGGATAAATCATCTTGGACAGTCAGCACAAATATGGCATCATCAGATGATATGGAACTGGAAACGAATGACGATGACCCAGACAGCGGCTATAATGAAGAAAACCCAGAGAGCGTTGAGGCAAAAAAAGAACACAGTATTGGCAGGGTAATCGACAATGACCAGGCAACCGCATACCATGGTACAGCTCCGGAATCTGGCAATACAGAAATTACCATTGACCTACATGAAGTTAAGGAAGTAACAGCGCTTAAATATTCCGGCGGTTTGCTTTCTTCGGTTAAGATAGAAGTTAGTACAGATGGAAACACATGGACTACGGCCAAGGAAGTAACCGGCCTTGACGGGACAACAAAACAGGCTGATGTATGGTTTGATTCTGTAAATGAAAGTGAACGGGATAAATGGATTGGTACATACGATGCAAGATATGTCAGGTTAACTACCAGCCAGGCTGATATTACAATCCATGAAATTGATATCTGCGGCCCTTCAGGCGATAATATGGAATTTATGCAGTCAGACAGCGGCAATCCATCCATTGGCGTCCTGAAAGCTGATTATCAGTATGGCAGTAAAGCGGAGGATATTATCCCTGCGGGTTCCTTAATCTTTACTGGAACTTATAAAGGAAACCCTGCTTACAATGTAGTTATGTTATATGATACAGAGGGCAATGTAATCGGTGCAAAAGATGGCAGTGTTAATGCGGGTCAGGTAATTTTTGCCGATGTCCCAAAGAATGGCAACCTTGGTGAGACATCCGACGGAACCTGGGTATATTATATAGAACCTGGACAGTGGAATGCAGAAACTTTGAAAACCATCAAAGGCATACGCGGTGAATTATACCGGGTAGATGATGCTAAAACACTGGAAGGGGAACGCATTACCAGCGATACCCTTGTGATTCAGATTCCGGAAACATTGCCAGATATCACTTTAACAGGTAGCAAAGTATCAGAATAATAATAAATTACAGGATATAGTGTGCAGATGAGAAACTGCATCCGCAGATTTCTCATCGCCGCTTCGCGGCAAGCCGCTCAGAAATGAGGATTTTTATGTTTTACACAAAAGTATATCCTGTCTATAGATAGCAATGTAGTTCCTAATTGAAATATGGAGGTAATCATGAAAAAGTGGCTTAGTTACATACTTCTGTCTGCCCTTCTGATTTCTACCCTTCCATTCTCTATGGCAAGGGCAGAGGAAGACGGCTGCAGTGGAAAACTGACGGCAAATGGAAACCAGATTAATGTATCCTTATCTGTTCCCCAAGCCGTAAAAGAAAATATCACATCCCTGCATTTTAAGTTAAATGTTTCTGTATCCGGCGGGACAATGGAGGAACCCGCATTCCAGTTTGCGGATGCTATCCAGAGTGAGGTAAAGGATTGCAAAATCATAAAAAACAATGACAGCTACATTGTAGATGTCATCCTGTCTGGAAAAAAGGAACAAATTATTTTCCCTGTAAGAGTGCAGGCTGATATTGGAATGGTTTTGCTAAAGCCATCCAGCAGTGATTATAAGATTACAACGCAATTTATAGGGATAACAGGAGAAACACCTACCTTGGAATATGTGACAGATTCCGGGCAGTCAGCAAAAGAAGCGCCGCTTATGAATACAGAGAGTCTCATAATTGAGAAAAGCTCCCAAGGGCAATCTCCTGGAGGATATGTACCACCTGCAACAAAAAAACCAGATGCCTCAGCATCTCCTTCAGCAGAACCATCAACGTCCCCTTCAACAGGACCGTCAATCACTGCTACCCCAAATGTCTCGCCTTCCCCATCCCCATCCAGTACACCGGATGTAACAGAGAAGCCGAGCAGTTTTAATCAGAAAGGGAAGATTTCCTTGTCTGTAAAAGCCGCCAAAGGCTCCCGTGTTGTTACATTTAAATGGAACACGGTACGCGGTGCAGATGGGTATATGATTTACAGCGCATTAGGGAAGTCTGGCAAGTATAAGAGAATAAAGACAGTTTCAAAACAGAAAACAACAACCTGTAATGTAACAATGGCATATGCTTCTTCTTATTCATTCCGGATGCGCGCATATAAACAGTCAGACAATGGGACTAAGGTGTATGGGCAGTATAGTAAAGCCAAAAATTTAACAACTGCCCCTGCCAAAGTAACTGGAGTAAAAGCAAGAATTTCTGGCAAATCCATAAAACTATCCTGGAAAAAAGTTAAAAACGCAAAAGGATACCAGATTTATGCAGGCAAGAAAAAAAACGGCCGTTATACCCTTGTTAAAACACTGAAAAAAGGGACATCTTTAAAATTAGCAATCAAGAAATATAAGAAATACAAATACTTCAAAGTTAGGGCATATGTAGATAATACTTCAAAAAAACATGTATATGGAAACTTTAGTAAAGTTGTAAAGGCAAAATAGAAACACACATATTTAAAAGAAAAAAGGGGCTGCTTCTTTAAAAGCCCCTTTTTCTTGCCTCTATCCACTCTTCCAGGGAAACCCTATTCTTGCTTTGCAAGCCTATAAAAGAAATTGTCATATCTTTCCCTCTTTTTGGGATGATTCCTTCTAATTCCTGCATTTTATTCTCTGTTAAGGTAACCTCGTAACGCGGCAAAACTATATTCTCCATATATTTTTTCATTAGAAGCAGATAAACATTTAGGCCAGAAAAAGTTATGGTATTTAACCACCTAATACTATCCATACAGAACCAAAAATAAGAGGAAGTGCAGGAAAACATTTGCTAAAATAATATAAGCCAAGCCGAAAGGGAATAAAAATGGAATGGAATGAAAAACTACAAGTAATTATTGATTATGTCGAAAATCATTTACAACGAAAAGAAGAATTGATTGACAGTGAAGAAATTTCAAAAATTGCAGAATGTTCTTTTGGTTTTTTCCAAAAGGTATTTTCATACATGAATGGTATTAGTTTTGCTGAATATATCCGCTCACGAAAATTAACTTTAGCTGGGTACGATTTGAAAAGCACTGATTTAAAAGTGATTGATATAAGCTACAAATATGGTTATGATTCTCCTACATCATTTACAAAAGCATTTCACCTTTTTCATGGAGTATCGCCAAGAGAAGCACGGAATCGGAATGTTGTTTTAAAAGTTGTTCCCAAAATGCAGGTATTAGAACACCATGAATATTCGTGGAAGCTTGCACAAAAAGATGGTTTTCGGTTAGTGGGAAAGAGTATCATCGTATCTTGCGAAAATAATCTTCATTTCAAGAAAATCCCAGAATTTTGGAATGAATGTCAACGTAATGGTATTTTTGCAAAACTAATTTCGATAGATACTGCTACCCCGAAAGGGATATTTGGTCTATTTGGCACTTATGATGAACAATTAAATGAAATTGAATATTCTATTATGGCTATATCTGACCAAGAACCGCCACAAGGTTTTACGGAAACCAATATTCCAAATGCTACATGGGCAATTTTTGATTGCAGAGGTTCCGTTCCGCAAGCAATACAGAAAGGTTGGCAATATCTTAATGAAGAATGGCTTGCCAAATATCCGTTTCAACATGCACAATGCCCAGAAATAGAATGGTATAGCAATGGAAATGTATATAACAGCAACTATTTAAGTCAAATATGGATACCAATTATAGAGGAGGAATAAAAATGGTACATTTAGTTTATTGCGATAACGCAGGCAAAAAAGGTGAAAAAGTATTAGATAAAATTTTAGCAGGAACTAAAACAATGATTGTACGTGGAGCAGCAGGAAGAAAAATTCCCCACAGCAGGGTTTTTGAGGGTGAACGTCTTTATTTCATGGAAAAAGGAAGTGCGGAGATAACGGCAACCGCTATTGTAAAAGAAGTGCAAAATTTTGTGAAACTATCTGATGAAGAAATCACAAAAACTCTTGCAGATAATCAGAATAAGTTAAACTTATCAGATAAACAAAAAGTACGGTGGCATAAAAAGTGCCTATGCTTAGTGGAATTTGAGAATGTCAAGGAAATACCTCCCCTTGCTTTTGAACATCAGGGAAATATGGACGATTGGCTTATTTTAGAAAAAATCGAAGATGTTATTGTAGGAACAAGCATTCCGTACAATTACAAAAATTCTAAATTATGAACGATGCACTAGAGCGTGTTTGAAAATTGCTTTTACAAGATGCATTTTCAAACACGCTCTAGAGGGTTTATTACAGATAATCAAGGGATGGCCGCCTAAAATATTGCCATCTCTTAATTAATAAAACTTTATTTTTGTATTCCAATATATTCAAACCGTATATAACAAAATAGCAACGCCATATACTTATCAGCCTTCCAAAACCTTTCCAACCCTCTCATAAGCACCTCCCAATCATTATTTGAAACGCTGCATTCCCATTTATAACTCATCCAGATATTTTTGTAAGTTATCTACAAATTGTCCAATAAGTTTTCTATTATCACTGTCATGTAACAGGCTATTGAAATTATTGTTCATAATGCAAAATAAAGTAGTTACTCACTCTTCATTTTCGCTACTATATAACAATTGATTTCGTTCTAACTCATTTTGCAATTCCTCCACAGTCGGCAAAACTGTCATATACTTAGACGCAAATATCTGTTCACTTTCATTTAAAACAGAATATTTTACCATCGTTTCGTCTTTGTCCGTACAGAATATAATACCTATCGTCGGATTATCATCTTCCTGTTTCTTCAGGTCATCAAACATACGAATATACATATCCATCTGCCCGATATCCTGATGTGTCAGTTTATGGCTTTTCAGGTCTATCAGTACAAAGCACTTTAAAATATAATTATAAAACACCAAATCGATATAGAAATCTGATGTTTCAGTGCATATGTGCATCTGCCTATCTACAAAGCAAAATCCTTTACCCATTTCCAGCAAAAATTTCTGCAAATGGCTGATAATTGCACTTTCAACATCTTTTTCAATGATTTTATCAGGATTGCTGATACCCATAAACTCCAAGACATATGGATCTTTTACAAATTTGGGCGTTTGTCCTGCTTTATCTGGAAACTGTGTTGAAAGAATACGCTTATAATACCCCGACTTTATATTACGTTCCAGCTCTCTTACAGACCAATATTCATTTGCAGTTTCATTTAAATAGAAATTGCGTTCATCCTCATCATCCAGCCTCATTATAGTTCTAAGATGAGACCAATGAACTTTTCCAAGCATTGAATAACCATATGATTCTTTTGAAAATGTCAAATATAACTGTCTGCAATTTCTAATAGTTGCAACAGAAAAACCCGAACCATATTCACCCGAAAGTTCTTGTGCCAGTCTCTTTATCAGATATGAGCCATATTTTGCCTTAGATGCCCCTTTTTGCTCTTGTTCAACAATTCTCTCTCCAATATCCCAATAAGCATAAGTCATAATATCATTAACTGCCGCATAGGCTGTATTTTTTGCATGTTCCAATATCTCGTGAATGTCTTTGTAAAACTGACGTTCTTCTTCACTGTCTATCAAATCTAATTTTGACACTTCTGCACTCCTTCCAATTCGCTACACACTGTGTAGCGAATCCAAAATTTAATTATTATAAAGCTTTGCCTATGTATTTCGCAGTTATTTATGCTCTAATGATACATTATATCTTGTTATTCTTCCTTAGTCCCATAATCCACAGGCTTTTCCGCAACCATCATCGGTTTAAAATTGTCATATTGATATACAATCCCACTTCCCACATCTTCTCCGTTCCGCAAACTATGATATGTATCACTCAAAAATAGCCCCAGCACTTCATGTTTAATTTCATCGTTCTGCAAAAGCAGGGTAAAGAAGTCCTGATTTTGCTCCAGACCATCTATCAGCGCATCGTCAACATGGTCAAAATACGCAAATTCAAAATCCTGTTCCGAATTATTCTTTGCGCTGGTCTTTAGTTCCTCGGACTTTTTCATAATATCCCGAATCTGCAATGCTGCCTTGATTGCAACATCATTGTCATATTGTCTGCCTGTCCTGCTGTTTATCTCTCTGATAATCTGTGAAAGGCGCTCTTCCTTTGCAGGACTCAATACAATATCATATGCCGTGGGCAGCTTCATCACAGGACTTGCGGTTATATTGCTTTTCTTATGTTCCTCTCCTTTTTTCTGTAGAAATTCAGATGCCTTAATCATGCCATCAAGATTATAGCCTCCCCCACCATGATTAATCCGGATATACGCTATCAGATAAGACAGGAAATTATATTTCTTATGCAGCTCCACATCCTCAAAGCAGGAAGCCTGTAACAGAAATTCATAAAACCTGATAAAATGCCTGATGTCTAATGCGATCTGCCCTCTTTTATCGTCTGTAAAGCCATCTATTATGCGTTTCGCTTTTTGCAAATAAAAGGTCATCTGCTTTTTATCTTTTGCCTTATGTGCCGATTCATACAATATCTTATTAAAGGATTCCACATCGGCAGGGTCTAAGAAAAAGTATCCATCTATCTTCGCTTCAATATCATAAATTGCACGGGGTGTAACCGAGTTGGAAAGAACTGTCTTGGCGTAATATTTGGAAAATGCTGCCACGATATCCTCATATTTGTTGACAAAATCCAACACAAATGTCTTTTTCTCATAAGGCGGGCAGATACGGTTCAGCCTGGAAAGGGTCTGTACCGCAGTCACGCCATGCAGCTTTTTCAGGATATACATAGCGCACAGTTTCGGCTGGTCAAATCCTGTCTGGTATTTATCCGCAACCAGGAGTACCTGATACTCGTCCTTGTCAAACTCGTCAGGCAGATTTTTCTCTGATATGCCATTCATTCCTGCTTCTGTATATTCTTTACCCGCTAATGCCACCTTGCCAGAGAACGCCACTAAAGCATGGATATTTGTATAACCTTTCTTTTTAGTGTAATCTTCAAAAGCCTGTCTGTATTTGACTGCCCCTGCCCTTGATTCTGTTACAACCATAGCCTTTGCATGTCCGCCCAGCTCCTGCATGACAGATGTTCTGAAATGTTCTATAATAATCTCTACCCTCTGCGCTATATTTACTTCATAAAGCTGAATAAACCGGGCAATCTGCCTTTTGGCTTCATTTGTCTGCAAGGTAGGATCTTCCTCAATTTCCTTGTTCAGCTTGTAATAAGTTTCATAGTTTAAGTAAGTATTCAGCACATCGAGAATAAAGCCTTCTTCTATCGCCTGTTTCATCGTATAAAAATGAAAAGCCTCTTTCTGTCCCTTTGTATTCTCGCGCCCGAAAAGCTGTATCGTTGTAGACTTTGGTGTCGCTGTAAAAGCAAACATGGAAACATTCGCCTGTTTGCCCTGTTTGGAAATCTGGTCAACAATCATATCTTCTGTATCGTATACCACTTTATCTCCATTGCCGAGTGTCATTGTTACCGCTGCCATGTTCTTACCTGCAGTAGACGAATGAGCCTCATCTATAATAACTGCAAACTTTTTATTTTTCAGCCCCTTTACACTGTCAACAATGTACGGGAATTTCTGTATTGTAGTGGCGATAATTTTCGTATTTCCCTGAATCGCAAGCGCAAGGTCATTGGAATTGCACTTTTCATCCATAACCCGAATCATCCCTGTTTTATGTTCAATTCCCATTACTGCCTGCTGAAGCTGCCTGTCCACAACTACCCTGTCCGTACAAATAATAATATTATCAAATATGATTTTATTTTCTTTATCATGCAGAGATGCCAGTCTGTGCGCCAGCCATGCAATGGAATTGGTCTTGCCCGATCCTGCGGAATGCTGTATTAAATAGTTCTGGCTGGAACCCGTTGCCGCAACCTCTGCCAATGTCTTCCTGATGACATCCAACTGATGATATCGTGGAAAAATAACCGTCTCAGAGCGTTTCATTTTATCTGTCACAGGGTCTTTCTTTTCCTTAACTTCAATGAACATAAATTTGCCAAGTATCTCAATCAACGTGTCTTTTTGCAGAATGTCTTCCCACATATAATATACGCTGTATTTATCTTCATAAATTGGATTCCCTGCTCCTGTATCAATCCCCTCTCCCTTTCCCATGTTAAAGGGCAGGAAGAACGTTGATGCTCCGTCCAGCTTCGTAGTCATATAGACCTGCTCCAAATCCATTGCAAAATCCACCAACACCCCTGCTTTCCACCTGAAAAGCCTTGTCTTTGGGTCACGCTGTGTGCGGTACTGATATATTGCATCCTGATAGGACTGCCCCGCTGCGTTGCATTTCAGTTCAAATGTCATGATTGCCAGACCATTTAAGAAGATTACAAGGTCTATCCTTTCCTTGTCACTTGCCCAGACTTCTTCGGATACGGAAAAAATATTCTGCTCATATAGCTTATTAAGCACAGGATTGAATGTAGTTGCCGGTTTTGTATACATTAGCTCCAGCTTGTGGTTTGCAATCTCTATCCCATGTTTTAATACATCCAGTCTGCTTCCTCTTGTCTTCGTTTCTTCCATATTGATAACGCCAATAATCGTGTTTTCTAAATCTGACTTATATACTTTTCTGAGTGCATCCATCTCACCAGGCTGTGTTGTATTCAGAAACCGAAAAAGCGCCTCCCTGTCTATTGCGAAAAAACGGTCATAACTGGCAGACGGCTTTATCTCATACCCATTTTCAGAAAGCCGTTCCAATATGTATTTCTGGTATTCTTTTTCGGATAATACATCATTTTGCATTTACCGCTTCCTCCTCAAACACTTTTATTCGGTCTTCAATCTTTTTATCAGTTATTTTGCAAACATCAAAGCTATTTCATCAGTGGAATACTTTTTAGAATCTATTGCCTGAATATCTGCCACTGACGGATATTTCTGTTGTAATTGCTCCAGTGTTATATTTTTGAATATGGGAAGTATTAGCTTCTGTCCATTCCTGTTCTGCCTCGATAATAGTTCTTTAAGTTCTTTTTCTGTCCATTCTCTTCCAAAAAAGTTTTCTGATATGACAATAATAGCAAACTCAGCTTTTTTAACACCATTAAATATCTTATCCTTCCAGTTATCTCCCCATTCAATAGATTCTTTATCATAAAATATTTGTATTCCCAACTTATTTAACGATTTATATAAATCTTCTACCAGTTCTTCCTTATCTCTATTTGCATGGGATATAAATACGTCTTTAAGATAATTGTTGTAAAAAATCTGCACATCATTCATCCAAATCTCGCTGGGGTTATTATATTCGTCCATACTCATATTAGGTGGGGTTGTGTTAATAGGTGTTTCGATATTCTCGGTTCTTTTTAAGAGTTCCTCTAATTCGTCCTCAAAATTCATCATATTTTACTTCTTTCTTTCCTGTAACATATTCATATATAATTGCTTTCTTGTACTCCTCAAGTACGTTTAACTGTTGTTTCTTAGAGTCTGCTATAAAATCAATTTCAGAACATACTTTATCTAAATAATCACATATTACTTTTTGTTCTTCTCTATTTGGTAAGGCAATATAAATATCTTTTACTTTATCCCAACTGCGAAAATCACTTGTATTTCCACGCACACCATTTGATATAAGTTTATATATACCTTGAAATGCAAGATACTGCAACCAATAAACGATAAATCTCTTATCCTCTGAGCTATCACATACATGGACTACCCTTGTTATTTTTCCCTCGTATTTCGAGAGGGCAATCGCTCCATGCCAAGTGTCCATACCATGAATAGCAATATCATTCTTTTTAATTCCTTGCATAGCATTGTCTTCACTTGCCATAATACCTACTACATTCTCACCTCGCACTATAACCCTTCCTTGATTTGAACAAATCAAAGCAACATCGTTAGCTTCAAATGATCTATTAAGTTTTTTACAAACATATCCTATCTTTGTTAATCCCCAGTCATATTTAACTTTACTCAAATAGTAGATATTACTATCCCTCACTTCAACATCTGGAACCAAGCCTATTGTAACCGCCTCTGTAATCACAGAACATTTGTATTCTTCTAATATATCAATCTCCGCTTGAATATTATTAGACAGTCTATCTATTTCCGCACATTTATCATCTAAAAAATCCGAAATTATTTTTTGTGATTTCCTATCAGCAATTGGTATATATAAATTGCCTAACTTGTCCATTGGTATTCGCATCCTTATGGTATTTAATTTCCCATTTCCCGACTCTTTTATCATAATTCCATTTCCTAATCCCATAAGGCTTTTCTGAAATACAGTAGTTTGAAATATATAATGATAAAATCTTACATCGTCCATTTTTGAAATAGGTCTAAGCATATAGTATACGGGACTGACACACCCAAAATATTTTGAGAGACCAACAGAACCAGATAATATATTCATACTATTTAATACTATATCATCGGGATAAGCAAGCCTATAAGCCGAAAAATCATTTTTAGGTTTGTTCCCCCCTCCTTCTTTTTCACTTAAAGGCACTACTCCTTGTTTTGCGGTCAATGAAAGTATATCTGTTGTCCTCACCGGATTGTTATTTTCTGTTCTACTAATAAGAGTATACTTTATTTTTCTTAATTTCCACTCCATCGGAATCTTTCCTATCCACTCAATCCCACTATCCTTCATTTTAGGCATTTCATTTACCCCCAAACAGTTTTGTAACACACTCACTAACAGATTTCTCTAGTTCATTAAATCTGGCTTCCAGTTCCTCACTCGGTGTCGGCTGCTGATACTTATAAAAATACCTCGTAAAGGGAATCTCTGCTCCTGTTCGGATAACAGGATTCCTCGCCTCTAAATTCTCTTCCCAGAATGCTACTGCATCCGGTATATGAGGCAGCACTTCCCTTTCCATATAAGACTCAATATCTTCTTCCACCTTTACGATTTCAGTATCTTTCGTAGACTTATCAAACAGAATGTTCCCTTTCTTATCCTTTTGAATTACCGCTTCCTTGTCCATAACTGAAAGACCACCTGTAATCTTCTGTATTGTTTTATTATCCGTTACATTTGAAAGAATTTCTGTTATTATTGGCATAAATTCATCGGGAGAAAGCCATTTCTGATTGGATACTGATGATTGCAGTGCATCAAGGATTGCATCATACACTGGCTTGTTCTTATAAAAATTATCAAGCGTTTTCTGTTCTTTCCCTGTAATCGCCGTTCCCAATTCCTCCAACTGTGCTACTTTTATTTCATCCCACAGATTTTTTAGTGTACCCTGCCGCAACATTGCCTGTATACTATCCTCTGTAATAGAATAGCTTCTCTGTAAAGGCTGCATAACTGCATATTCTTTGTAAATAAACTCCGTATTATCATAAATCTTGCTATACTCACTTTCTGTAAAATTAGCATATAACGCTGTTATCTTCTTTCTGTCCTCCGGACTAAATTCATTTTTCTTGTTGCCCAAAGGCTTACGCAGTTTATGGCAGATACCAGAAGCATCTATAAGCTGAATCTTTCCTATTCTCTCTTTTCTTTTGTTTTTTGACAATATCCACACATAAGTGCTGATACCTGTATTGTAAAACAGTTCTGTCGGCATTTGGATTATCGCCTCAATCAAATCATTCTCCAATAACCATCTTCTTACCTGTGATTCCCCTGATGCTGTACCGCCTGTAAAAAGCGGAGAACCATTTTCAATAATAGCTGCCCTTCCCTGTTGGTCATCCAGCTTCGCAACTGCTGACTGCAAAAATAAAAGCTGTGAATCGCCGCCGCTCGGAAGACCTGCGCCCCACCGTCCATGAAATCGTTTTGCATATTCAGCATTTACAGCATCTTCCTGTCCCGCCTTTGCGTCCTTTCCAGACCACGGTGTACCAAAAGGCGGATTTTCAATTAAGAACCTCATCTTTGTACCTGCAAAACAGTCCTCTTTTAGGGTATCAGCATGGCGAAAGTTCTCGGCATTCTGTCCTTTAATCAGCATCTCCGCCAAACCTACTGCATAGGATTGTCCCATCATCTCCTGCCCAAACAACCGCACATCTGCGAAAGGATTATAATGCTTGAGATAGCTATATGCTGTTGAAAGCATACCACCTGTACCACATGCTTGGTCGCAGACTGTTATTATCTTCCCCGCATCAAAAATATCATCGCATCCCTCCGAAATCAGAAGCGATACCAACAATTTAATAATATCCCTGCCCGTATAAAACTGCCCGGCATCCACATTCTGATAGAACCTGCCTATCAGATTTTCAAATATGTACCCCATTTTGATACTGTCAAAAGTTCTGGGGCTTAAATCCAGTTCTGAAAATGCTTTAACCACCGAATACAGGCATCCATCCTTGTCCATTTTGTTGATATGCTGCTCCATTTCCAGCTCTTTCAAAATGTCCTGCACATTTGCAGAAAATCCTGCTATATATGCCTTAAAATTTGCTGCTACATGGTCAGCATCATTGCAAAGTTCCTGTAACGTATAATCGCTGGTATTATAAAATTGGAATCCAGACTTCCTAAACAGTGCTTTTTCAGGATAATTCGGATTCTGTTTAAAAGTTTCAATGACATCTTTTCTTTTCGCTTCATCATCAAGCAAAGCACATTCAAAACGCCTTATAATCGTCATAGGAATAATAACATCACCGTATTTATCAGGCATATAAGACCCTCTTAATTTGTTCGCTATACTCCATATAAAATTTGCCTCTGCTGTAACATCCACAGGGTTATCATCCCACATCACATCTATTGCTAAATTCACCATTTATTTGTTCTCCTCAGTCATTTATTTTTTGCCATATCTCAAATCAGCTGGTTTTTTTGCATCCTTTGGTATCAGCCACATAAGACCCTTTTTTTCGGCATCTGCTATCTTGCCTTCATTACACAATGCGTTTATTCTTCTCCCAGAAATACCCCTCTTTTCAGCGGTTTCTTTTACTGTTAAGTATTCCATACTTATCCTCCACGTTCATGACTTGACCTCCCATATATCATATTCCAGCTTTGGAATAATAGCAATTGTATTTTATAACAATTTTACATAATATTCTTATCTCAAATACAACAAGGTACAGCTACACACCATACCCTGTCCTTGGCTATAATATATAAATTATCTCTTCCCTCATTATCTCCTCTGCCCTCGCCCGAATATTATTCATTCTCCGAACCCAAAGCATCTGATCCTGCGCTTTTAACTTTTCTGTCACTCCTTCCTGCTTTGCCATCTGCTCTACAAGCAAATCAAATCTTTCCTCTGCCTGTTCTTGTATTATAAGCAGATGTTTCTTTAGCAGCCCTGCATAAATGCCCCGTCTATGGTTCTCCAAATAAAATTTCCACATCAAACCAAATTTCCGCAACTCTCCCTCTGGATCAGGTATTAAATTCGGAATCAGGTAATCCCCACATTTCTCATAAATTAAATTCATTGTCTATTCCGCTCATTCCTTTAAAATTTACATTTCCTGTTGCCATCGTTTATATTCTTTTACCTGACCCTTTCCGACATTTCCCTTTGTCTGTTATGCACATCTATCCCTGATTCTACGTCCTCCAATCGCTGTTTCATTGTCTTTGGCGCAAGCGATTTTACAAATTCCACAAACGCCTCTCCAAGTCCCCTTGATGCTACAAACCGTTTTAATTTTTCAACTTGATCAGTAAGCATATCTATCTTTCGCTCCAAATTCAATATCCTCTTCTCATACTTTTCCAAGAGATGATTTCTTGATACCGCCTTGCTGAAAGCATCCAGTATAATCATTTTAAAAGTTTCCGCTCTTAAATCATGTTTCAAAAGCACTTCCTTCCCACTTTTTCTTTCACTTCCGCTTCCTCAATCTGCTCTGTGAGTTGCTGTGCCTGTAACACCAGCTCTTTTTCCTGTTCGTTGCAAGTCCTGTTTTACATTGCCTTTTCTTTGAAAATAATATCATTTTGATATGGTTTTGTCGCTCGTTTATGTGGTTTCATAGCTGGAATATCATAATATTTTGCTATAAGCTAACTAAAGAGCTTCGTAATATCCTGATACCGATTCACCACCCGATAAATCCCAACTGCCTCTTTAGCAACCTTATACAACACAACATAATCATTCCACACCACATACTTATAATCCGTCTTAAAACTCACACGTTTAAACAAATCTGCACCAATATAAGGAAACTGCTGTATATTCTCAAACTGCCTATAAATCTCCTGGACCGTTTCTAATGCTTTATCGGCGTTATCTTCTGCAATAAATTTCTTAATTGTTTTTAAATCCTCTGCCACTACTGGATTGATTCGCAATTTCATCATATTTTTACTCTCCAACCTCAGACTTTAATTCATCCATTGTCAACCAGCCATTTCCATCTTTAACAGCTTCCTCTGCCTCATGCAGCTTCTCCAGCAGCTTTTTTTCTGCTTTATCACGTTCATAATCCTCTATATCCATTACCACAAATCTGCCCCTGCCATTTTTAGTCAGGAACACAGGCTCTCCGATCTGACAGTTTTTCAAAACCTCATTATAATTTCTTAAATCTGATACTGGTAATATACTTGCCATAGATATACCATTCCTTTCAACTCAAACTATACTATCTCTTTTTATATTATACTCAAAAACGCTGTAATAATCAACGAAATATTTTACAGCATATTGTTTATGGTTCATTTGTTATTCAATCCTTAACCGACTACACCGCCGTATAAGGTAAAAGGACACTCACCTTTGAATGTCCTCCCTGTGCTGCCCTCTGACAGCTTATATTTTTTCTTAGTCAATCTAAATTTTACAACTGCAAGCATTAACTTCTGTACCATTCTTTCATAAAGTTCATTTTCCATTACTCCCTTATCTATTACTCCGGCGGTTAAATGTCGACGAATTTTACGCAGAATAAATTTTCATCTGCAAGGCGGAAGAATGAGTTGTAGCGAGTGCTACAGCGATTGATGGTGCTAGATGTCCAGTGGACATCTGTTAAGCACGGAGCGTAGTCCAACGCAACAGATAAAAATTTAGGCAAGCAAAACGTCGGTATTTAACCACCTTAGTAATATCTACCAATAAGCTACTATCTACAGCCAAAAAGGTGTAAAACCTTTCCTTAAGTTATCCTAACGAAAGATTTTACACCTTATCATTATATAATAATACAAACCAATCCACCATTACTGTCATTAATCACTTTTTGTATTGTTTCCTGTAGCTTTATTTGGCTCTCATCCGTCAGGCGGTTCACTTTAGTTGCCATGCCTTCTTCCACAAGCTGCTGTACCGTCTTCCCAAAAATATTGGTATCCCAGATAGATTCCTGCTTTTCTGTATTTTTGCCAGAAATATACTGGATTAAATCCTCTGCCTGCTGCTGTGTCCCGACAATCGGCGCAATTTCTGTTTCAATATTTGCCTGGATCAGGTGTACGGATGGGCTGACTGCTTTGATTTTTACCCCAAACTTATTGCCATGCCGGATTAGTTCTGGATCGTCAATCATAATTTCATCCACGCCTGGAGTAATGACGCCATATCCTTTACGGTGCACTTCATTCCATGCATCGCTGATTTTCTCAATATCCTGCTTCTTATCAACATATTCTTTAAGCAGATGTATGAGCTGATACTCCCCGGTAATCTCCATCCCTACAAGCTCGCTTAATATCTGGTAATATTTACTGTCATCAAAAACAGTATCTATACTAACCATTCCATTTTCCATGCCGATATGCCCAATCTTAAACTGGCGTATCATCTCGCTATCCGTTGTAAAATTTTCTACTGTTACATCCCGTATCTGCGTAATCTTCCCCAAAATCTCACGTACACGTTCAATCAATTCTGCCTTAAGCCAATGCTCTTTTGGAAGCATTTCCACCCATTTGGGCAGCCGGAATGCCACCTGCCTAACAGGGAAGGAAGAAAGAATCCGTTCCATGATCCCCTGGATATCTTCACTTCTAAGCTGGTTACAGTTTACCGCCATCGCAGACACGTTATATTCCTGGTTTATTTTATTTACCAATTCCACGGTTTCTTCACTGTATGGTTTTGCAGAATTCAGCAATACAACAAAAGGCTTTCCAATACTTTTTAACTCCTGTATTGTCCGCGCCTCTGCTTCCCGGTATGCCTCCCTTGGGATTTCCCCAAAACTTCCATCGGTCGTAATCACTATCCCTATTGTTGAATGGTCGTGGATTACCTTGCGCGTCCCAAATTCTGCTGCCTGTGTAAACGGCATTGCCTCTTTAGACCATGGAGTCATTACCATCCGCTCACTGTCCTCTTCCAAAAGCCCTGCCGCTTCTTTTACAATATAGCCGACACAGTCAATCAGCCGAACCTTCACTTGGTTGTCGCCAAACAAGTTAACAGACACCGCCTCCTTTGGAATAAATTTCGGCTCTGTTGTCATAATCGTTTTTCCATCAGCAGACTGCGGTAATTCATCGGTTGCCCGCTCCCGGTCATGTTCATCTGTAATCCCCGGAAGCACCAAAAGCTCCATAAACCTTTTAATAAAGGTAGATTTCCCAGTCCTTACCGGACCACATACCCCAATATAAAATTCCCCTTTTGTACGCTCTGCCAAATCCTTGTATACCTGAAAACTGTTCATATTTTACCTCCTTCACGTCCTACCTAACTGTATGCAAAAAAAGGCTTATTTATGACTTCAATTTTGCCGCATCTGACAGAGCCTTAGGCTCAAGGCTATCTTTAAATGCCCTCCATCTGCCTCTGCTGTAATACTGCCTCCCATCGCCTCTGCAAACTCCCTGCAAAGGCAGAGGCCGATTCCACAACCGTTCTGCCTTGATTTATCTTCCATATAAAACCTATCAAAAATATGGCCGATATCCAACTCACCATTTATAGGGTTTGAAATGGCGATTACAGCAGTCCCACCAACCTCAATATGGAAAAAAATATCACCTGCAGAATATTTCACAGCATTTGAAATCAAGTTCTGGAAAATTCTTTTCAGCATATTTTTATCTGCATAAACCATTACTGGTTTGCCAGAGTCTTCAAAATGTGGAACAATATGTTTTTCATCAAACAACGGCGAGTTTGCAAGAATCTGCTCACATAGTTCCCCAGCAGCATCTACATCCTGCAAATCAGGGGAACATCCCTGCGATTCCATATAAGAAATTTCAAAAAAATCATTGATTAATGTATTGCAGTACCTTGTACGCTCCAGGCAAATATCTGCCATCTCCTTTATATTTCCATCAAGGCACTCTTTTTGTATAAGCTGCAGATACCCAATCACAGAAGTCAGAGGCGTCTTCATATCATGGGAAATATTTACAATAGAAGATTTTAACATAGCGGAAGCCTTACTTTCCTGTATCATTATCTGCTGATTCTTTTCCAGAAAACCGTTTATCTGCAATACAATTTTCTCCAGGGTTTTATCCACAAACTGAACCGATATCAGCCTGATTCCCTCTTCTTCAAGCTGTTTTAAAACAGACTTTAACTCCCGCTTTAATACAATAAATTTGACCAACAGAACCGCAAAAGCGGCAAAAAGCAATACTATCATCAATAATTCCACCGCTTTTCAACTCCTCTTGTTATTATTTATGGCAGCCTATCTATCATATTCACTCCGAGGATTAAATATCGACGTTTTACTTGCATACCTTTTATCTAATATCTGCTTTACGAAATAAAAATGCCGAAGCAAAAAGAAACATTGCAATCATTGCAGCAGCCGATACTGCGCATGGAATTAACTGCCCTGCCGCTGAACTTTTAGCAAAACAAAAACAGGAAAACGTAAAGGCATCAGCATCCGTAAAGGATCGCAAAATATTACAAGAAACCAATGTATAAACCAGCGAAACCGAAATTGCACCTGCCGCTTTCCTCATTACAAAGCAAATCATCACAACACCACTTTCTACCGCCATTATCTGCAAAAATACTGTAAAAAGCCAAAAAACATTTTCCCGGCAAATCAAGGCAGCATCAAAGCCATTCACTACAGAATATCCAATAATGGTGGATACAATATAGGTAAAATGTAAAATTACAGAAACAATGCAGACGGCAACTGCCCTTACAGCAATTACTGAAAAACGGCTATACCCAAGTTTTAACTCATTTGTTACCGTCCTGTTCCCAAAATCTGCGCCTACAAACCATGATGCCGCAACAGAAACCAGAATTACCAGTGATGTGTCGCACACAACCTCTGAAAATACCGAACCTATATCCGGCATCTTAGCTAACATCATAAAGCCATACGAAAACCCTATCGTAGCCAATAACAATATCATTACATAAAATAAAGGAAATGTTTTAAGCTTATAAAACTCAATCTTTAGCTGGTTCATTATTCCATCCACCTCCTGTCACAGAAAGAAAATATTCTTCTATCGTCTGTTCCGAAACAGACAGCCCGCTTACCACAATGCCATGATCCATAAAAACATAGGATATCTTCTGTGGTTTATCCACAAACTCATAAACACGCATTGTATGGTCATCCATAATCCTGTAATCAGAAATCCCCAATTCCTTTTCAAGTACAGTACTACATTTTGGTAAATTATCTGATTGAATCTGTATGTATTTTCTACATTTTGCTTCCAGATCAGTATGTGACAGTTCCTCAATCACATGCCCTTTGTGTATTATAATATAATCTGTTGCCAAAAGGTACAATTCACTTAAAATATGGCTGGAAATAAGCATTGTCACCTTATGCTCTTCGTTCAGCTTTTTCAAAAGGCTACGGAGTTGTGCAATATTTTTCGGGTCAAGGCCGTTTATTGGTTCATCCAGAATAAGCAAGTCAGGCTTCCCAACAAGTGCAAGCGCAATACTGAGCCCCTGCTTCATTCCCATTGAGAAAGTTTTCACCTTTTTATGCCTCACTTCCTCCAGGCCAACCATCCCTAGCAACTTGCGGCATACTGACTTATCAGGATTCCCCATCAATATCCGCTGTAGTTCCAGGTTGCGGTATGCCGTATATTGGGGATAAAGCGCTGGCATTTCTATCATGCTCCCAATTCGTTTGCGCATCGGATTTATTTCTGAAAGATTTTCCTTCCCATATATGGAAAGCCTCCCTGCATCTTGGAATGCCAAACCTGTCAAAATCCGCATAAGCGTTGTTTTACCAGAACCATTTTCACCAATAAAGCCATAGATATGCCCTTTCTCCATTACTATGTTTACATTTTCAAGTACATTGAAGCTGCCATATGATTTCGTAAGATTTGCAACTTCAAGGATTGCATTTTCCATTAATACCACCGCCTTTCCTGCCAAAATTATATAGCGCAAGGATTAAGCAATTCTTCATAAAACCTAAAGAAAAGCTAAAGATTCAGACGGAAAGCCGGTATCCCATTCCATAGACTGTTTCAATATATTTTTTTTCGGTATACTGCGCAATTTTCTTCCTCAAGTTGCTGATATGGACATTCATGGTATTATCTTCACTTAAATACTCCTCGCCTGTCACACTTTCAAAAAGATTCCTCTTAGAAAATATCTTTTGGGGGTTTAATGCTAAGAGCTCAAGAATTGTATATTCCGTAACTGTAAAATAAATTTCATTGCCGCTTATAAATACTCTTTTAGACCCTGTGTTAATTAAAATTTCCCCGATAGCAACCTCTTTGCTTTCATCTGATGATGTCCTTCTAAGTACAGCCCGGATCCGAAGCGTCACCTCATCCACATCAAATGGTTTAGTAATATAATCATCCGCACCCAGCCGAAACAGCTCAATACGGTTGTGTGTCTCGCTTTTTGCTGATAAAATAATGACCGGAGTACTTTTTGTCTTCCGCAGTTCACGGATAATGTCCTCTCCCGTTTTTCCAGGCAGCATCAAATCCATAAGGATTAGGCTGTAATCCTCCTGCAAGGCCATAGAAATCCCATCTTGGCCAGTAAAGGCGCTTTCCGTATCATAACCTGCCTTTCCCAATATACTTTCCATCAAACGGCTAATCGTCACATCATCTTCTATTATCAGTATTTTTTGCAAATTCAAGCCTCCTAACTGCATTATCCACCAAACGGCTGATTGCCACATCATTACCATTTTAACCCTTTCCCCATACTACTTCATTGCTATTTACAGCCAATTATAGCAAAAATCCCCTCCTTTCGCCAGCAAGTGGGCTTGGGTGTGTTTGAAAATTGCTTTTAGCATTCAAAAGCTAATTGTATCATCAACACGCCCTGATAACATAAAAGGCCTTCTATGGTTTTTCTGCAACCATTTACAGCCAACCGTAGCAAAATTATGCTATGATTGGCTGTAAACAGCGACATTTTCCACCATAGAAGACCGCTAAAACACCAGTACTATCTATTATCCCCATAAATCATACTTGTTGCTTACAGACGAATAAATATCCCCAAAAGAATTGTATTGGCTGGAATAGCTTTCTGCATTTGCAGCAGCATTGGAGGATACCCTATCTGCCAGGACTGCTAACTTTGCTGCAAATAAATTTGATGGTCCAAATGCTTTTTCTAGGCTATCTATATCAGAGGCCCTTAATTTCTCCTTATCCAGGACCATAGTGCCATCCTTTGCAAAAGTAATACCAATTTTTTCCAGTGCATCCTTATTTTCAACGGCTGCCTCCTGAAGCATCTGCCAGTAATACCTGTCTATTGTTGAGGAAGAAGACTGCAATGCATTCAGCGTATTATTAAAACTTTCTGCCAAAGCTTCTACGGCATCATAAATTTCTTTATTATCTTTGCTTTCTTTCGCCTTATCAAAAAGAGTATCTTTTTCCGGCAGGAAAAGCCCTGCATTTTTAAATAAAGCGTCAGCCTGCTTTTCCATTTTCTCATAGTTGCTCTTCTTAACAGGGTCAGCTATGCTTCCGGCCTTATCCAAGGCTCCCAGCAAACCTCCAGCCATTGGGCTGTTTCCCTGGTTAACATAGTCTAACAAAGACTTCCCAGTAAGCATAATTCCACCCTTATTCGCTGTATTATTCAGCATCTGTGTTGTTATTCTCATCATATTTTTGTACTTCCTTTCTTTTTTATATAGAAAACTGCTAAAGCAGCTAACTATTCTATAACACACTCTAGCAAAAAAACCTCTGGCTTTTTTGTAGTATACCACCACAATTACAGCAATTTCCTACCACTTTAAAAGACGGCTGTTTTCCAATTACAATCCATCCATTGAAAACAGTCGCCTTCCTTGGCTTCCATATTTTAAAATTTAATTTCTTAAATCCGCATATCAAACCCCTGGTACATTCGTTTTTCTTCTTCAGCCGCTTTTTCCATCTGTCGGAGCTGCTGCAGCCCCTTTTCTGTCTGTACCTGTAATTTTTCCAATTCATCAGCAGGCTCAGCTGCTGCCGCTTCTTGTAATTCTTCTGTATATTCTTCAAGCGATTCCAGGGATTCTTCCGTCATTTCCTCTGTTAATTCCTCTGCAAGCTCTTTCAGTTCCTCCATTTCTTCCGTTAGGACGCCGTCTTTTTCCCCATCCGCCCCAAGCGCTTCTTCGGCCATATCTTCCAGCCTCTCTTCGGCAGTTTTTGGTTCGAGCTTCTCTGCTTCCTCTGCAATCTTTTCTCCAATTTCCTTTGCTTCATCCAACAGATGCCAAAGCTGTTCATTATTATACTGCTCTTTTGCCGCTGTAATCTGGTCTTCATACTCCTGAAGCGTATTCAGTTTCCTCGCTATCCCTTCCAGGCTGTCACTTTCCGTTTCCTTTAACTGTTCCTTTTTCTCTTCCCAATAGGCAATCTGGTTATTGCACTTTTCCTGGCGTTCCAGCCTCTCCTGCGTGCTTTTTAACCCACGTTTCCAAAGCATCCCCTGGTTTCCCACAAATAAGGAATGTGTTCCTGTTACATTGCTGACATTCATAGAATGCCCCCTTCCCCAAAAATAAGCTCGGCTACAGAAAACTGGAATAACTGCCCCTCTTCAGTACATGGCTGTGATAAATGCTGCCTATCGCTTTTTTGCTGCGCCAGCTTATTAAAATATTGTTCCTGCCGTATCTTTCTTGCAACAATTTTCTTTTCCTGCATCTTTTCATAATGCTCTTGAAGTTTCTTCCTACGCTCCATCTTAAGTTCCCAATAACTTTTTTCCTGCTGCCCTAATGCCCTGCGGCAAATATTGCCGTATGCTTCCTCTTTTTCTTTCTCTTCATACTTCTTTACCATCTCATGCACAAACTCATTTATTTCCTGCTGGCTATTCTCTTTCCCATCCTTTAACTGCTCCCTGTTTATCTCTGCAATAGAATTTACTATTCTTACCTCATGCATCCGGACTTCCACCTGCCTTTGTCATTTTTATACTTTCTATATCGGCAACAATCTCCCATTGTATTAGAGTTTGTTTGTAAATTGCTTTTTGCAAGATGTGTTTCACACTTTATGGGAGATTTGTTCCAAATTTAGAAGGTGTAGCGGGCTACATTGACTAAATTTGGGACAAATATAGCGCAAAGTGGGGAACGCAGATTATAAGGAACGTAAAGTTCCTGGAATGAATTCCCAAACACGCTCTAGTGCATATTTGAAAAATGCTTTTCTTAAAGCACTTAAAACATTTTAAATCAAACCGTTTGCCATCAATCAAATACTCTGGTGTCTGTATTCCCTGTGGATACAAAATCTGAGGTACAAGTTCAACAGCCTTTCCATAATGGCCACATAGCACAGCAGCAACCGCCCGTTCCTTATCAGATGGCTTTAATATAACATGCTTTCCATCCACTGTATAATTTGCACCATTGGCCATGTATAACCGTTTTTCCATCGTCGCCCCTTGCAGCCCTTCCTCCAATACTGCCTAAGCCATCATCAAAGTATGGGACAGTTGTTGAACGGCAATATACATGGAATGGCGGCGCTGTAACACCAATCTCCCATTCTGACATTTTGAAGTATTTCCCATCCAGTTTCTGTGAACACCCCTGCTCAGATTCCAAATACGGAAGAACCGTACATATCCAGCAAAAGGACAATCCAAGGATTTTTAACATACCACCAAGGGATAAATGCGCCCTTTTTTCAATATTTATTTGATATATTTCCAAAATCCCATAATATTCAGTTGTCAATACACAAATCTCAACTAGCTCTTTTGAATCCGAGAGGCTATATTATTGAATGATGTACGCTATTTGTGGTTACTATTCACAGCCAATCGTAGCCGGACTTAAGGAAATAAAAAATATCTT
>CAJUJR010000014.1 GCA_910586605.1 uncultured Lachnospiraceae bacterium
GAAGATATTTTTTATTTCCTTAAGTCCGGCTACGATTGGCTGTGAATAGTAACAAGTGATTGTCATGAGTAATTTATTAACAGTTCCTTAGGAGGGTCGTGTGCTACATTGGCTAAAACTTAAAACCAAGCATCCCATCTCCTAATTCTTATCTGCTTTCTGAATCCATCCTGCAATTTCCTGCTGCCCTTTTTCTGAAATCTCTGCACAATACACATTAATATCAACTCCTACATCTATAACCACATCATTTAGTCTATAATATTTTGTGTTGCCTCTCTGCTGCTGCATATCCACAAAGACCTGTACCTTTTCCCCTTCCTTTACAACACCCATCAGAAAATTTTCCCGATACTTGTTTTCTAATGCAATCAGATAACATTTCTCCGGCATTTCTTCTACAGCTTCCTTCCATCCTTTTTTCTGTAAAGCATCAATTGGCTGCCAGCTAACATCTTTAAATCCTTCTCCCTCCTCCCATATGCCATGTATCTTATTATCCTGGCAAAAAAATGATAAAATTTGTGCTTTGTCTTCCTCCTTTGTATACACCGCCATCAGCTTATCCGGCTCTGCATTGCTTTTTCCCTGATAGCGTTCCAGTGTAATGGAGCGGATATCCTTTGCAGAAGCAATTCCATACACATCCTTACAAATTTTTTCCATATCGGCACGTTCTTCCCCCGTTTTTTCCAACCGGACGCCGGCATATCTTGCTAATGCGACATCACCATTCCCGTTTTTCAGAACATAATAATATTTCGATTCCCTATCTGACAGCCTATAAGCCTCCCATTCCCTACTTTCTCTAACTTCTTCTTCCCGTAATAATGGATATTCCTGAACCTGCATTTTAATCCCGCCTTCTGCTTTCTGATAGGAAATACCAGAATTTTCCAGCTTATTTGTATCATCATGATCTAAATATACCAACTCATATTTCAGGCTGCTGCCTTCCTCATAAACAATCTCTGGCGCTGCACCAGCCTCTTCCAATTCTTTCTGCCTTTCAGAAAATAACGCTGCAAACTGCTTTGTCGCCCTAACCGGCTTGTATAACTGATGCCATGCCAAAAAGCCACCGGAAATACATACTACAAGCAAAACAAGAACCCCCAAGTAAACCCTCCTTGCCTTCTGGCGCGGATTGGTAATATGCAGTTTCTCAATGCAATGGTAAATCCTGTCTTCAAACCCCTCAGTATACTCTATACCCTCTCCTCTTCCTTTTCCGCCTACCAGGCCCTCCACCCCGGCAGACTGATACACCTCAAAAGCCTCTTTAATCAAACGGTCTTCTTTTCGCATTCTGCACTCCTCCTCTCTAAATATCTTTCAGGCTTTGGCGCAACAATTTCCTTCCACGGTTAATCTGAGAGCGAATTGTATTATAGGGACGGCTTAGCACATCGGCAATCTCGCCAGGTGACAGTTCATTTAAGTAAAAAAGTGACAGAACCTCCCGATATCCTACGTCTAATTTGTTAATAGCCGCTACAATACGGCCAACCCCCTCTTCTTCACAAACTTCTCTCTCAATATCGAAATTCCCTGCAGGTTCTGTTAATATCTCATCATAAGATGCATCCTGTTTCCCCTTCTTACGGTAAATATCAATTGCTGCATGGCGTACAACTGCGCATATATAAGAAACTGTCCTGTAATCTTCTGTTTTTCCAATTACATCCATATGCCTTGCTATAGAAATAATACTGTTTTGTACGGCATCTTCCGCATCTTCTCTTTGATGCAAGATGTCCATTGCTACACGCATCATCAACTTGCCATAGGCACGGTAAATTTCTTCTAATCTCTGCTTCGCCTGCTCCTCCCACTTTAATTCTTTCCTTTTTCGCTTCAAAGACTGCACCCCCTTTCCATTTCGCTCTCTATAATAGATAACGTCATAAACCTGAAAAATGATGCAAAAAACGCGTAACTTTTTTAAAGTTACGCGCGCCCTGCTTCCCTCTCCTCTTAAATGCAGAATTCTTTGATTTCATTTGTATAAACCCAATCCATCCCTGCCATCCCCATAGCAAAAAACAGCAGGATACAAATAATAATAATCGCTGCAAAGTCATATCGAAACCGTTCATCTTTCCATCGGACTGCCGAAACAAGCACTTCCACCCCCAATGCCAAAAACACAACCGGCCACATCCTGAAAATCATACAATAAGATATCCCATCAATAAATATATGAAGCAAAAACAGCGCCCCATATAGAATTAATACGCTGCCAAGCGTGATTGCCCCTACGCGTCTCTGCCTCATGCCCTTCCCTCTCCTTCTTCTTGTTCTTCTTCTTGTTCTTCTTCTATTGCTTCTTCTATTGCTTCTTCTATTGCCTCTTCTTTCGTTTCTTCCTGCCCCTCTTCATTTTTATTCGCTTTATCAGGCTCTTCTTCATGATATTGAGCCATCCAAGGAGCACTTTCCTCATCCTGCTGCCATTCCCTGTCCATAATCTCCCTCTTCCTTCCCATAATCAAATGCATGCCCAGAAAGAGAATAGCAAATGAAAATACCATTTTAGGCAGCCTGTCATATACGAGGCCAACAATTCCAGAACCCCAGTGAAGAAACCCGGCATCCACCATCCAGCCGACAGCAAGCTGCAAAAGGCTGTAACTCCCCAAAAAAATCAATAATATTGCTACTGGAATCCTGAATTTTTTTAAATTAAGATTCTCAACATCATCGTCATGGATAAAAATAAACCCATCCTTAAGTTCTGCCCTCTCTACCTCTGTCAGGGAATTACGGTGAAGGGAATCAAAGAAACCAAAAAACCAGATTACTGGTGCAAAAACCATACATTCCCCTACTGCAAAAAATGCACATAACATAAGCCACCCAAAGAACAGCGCCATAATGCTGACACCTCTCTTTAAAAATCCCTGATACATCTGCCCAGCTCCCGGAATCAACGAAAAACATAAATTCCAAAACCCATTTTTACGTGCCATATTTCTTCCTCCATTCTACACTTAAACGAATACGCTTCTACTTTTGCTATTGAAACTGCTCCCAAAAATCAGACAAAACTTCTTGTATCCCACCAGACATTTCCCGCAAAGAATCTGTAATTTTCTTATTAGCCTTCTGTTCAGATTCCTTTTTTTTCTCTGAATCTTCAAAAGTTTTTTCCGAAACTGTCTTTTTCGATATCCCATCTTTTGTAAACACAAACACTGTCTTTTTTTGCACCTGCATAATTTCCTCTGGCATCCGCCCGGTATTTCCCTGGAAAGACATTGTCAATAATATCATAATGGAAGCAGCCATAGCAACAACAACCCTTACACTATATGCCAGCAATTCCCTCCGCTGCCTGCTTTTCCTTTTCCACAATTCTTCCGACCCAGAAACCGGGCTTTTCCGGTTTACTGTTTTCTCCAGAATCTCTTTTTTTAAATCAGGCGGTGGAGTTACCAACATCCCTTTTTCCATAAGGGAAGCAAAACGACGGGCGCAGCTGCCACACATTGCAATATGCTCCATAACGGCCTGCTCCTGCCCTGCCGGCAGCCTATTGTGTACATATGCCTGCAAAAGTTCTTCACTTATGTGTGCCATATATATCCCTCCTTTTTTAACTGTTTCTGCAACATTGCTTTTGCCCTGCGGAGCTGCGTTTGTACTGTCTTTACTTTTCTGCCGGAAGCTTCCGCAATCTGCTTGCCAGTCTGCCCCCTGCAGTAATATGCCAGCGCCACCTCACTATATGGCGGCTTTAGGTTAGTGCACGCTATGTTCAATAGAGTCTCCACTTCTTTTTCCAACAAAAGCGTTTCCGGCTCCCCCTCCTTTGCCGGCACTGCTGCAAATACTTCATCTTCTGCGGCTACCGTCCGCCTCTCTGCCCTCTTTAGATAATCCAAACATTTATTGGTTGCAATCCTTGTAAGGAAACCTGAAGGATTTTCCCCATCAAACCCAGGCAATGCTTTGTAGAAAGCAAGAAATGTTTCTTGCGTAAGGTCCTCCGCATCAAAATAATGTTGTGTCATGCGGAAACAAACAGAAAAAACAAGTTTTTCATATTCGTTTAATATTTTGACGAAATATTCCTCTTTGCGCGCTGTATCAAAAATATCAGGCTCCCCCAAAACATCACCTCCTTTATGGCTATCTATTATATATAACGAGCCACAAAAGAATAAGCCTTCATAAATTTTTATATTTTTCATAATTCCTATTTTTATATAGTAAAAGGGAAAGAAAAAAAGCCCATTTGTTTTTTCCGCTCAACAAATGGGCTTTTCCCCCTCAAAAATAGTATGTTCCCTCATTCCTCTGTGACTCCCAAATCCCCATTATCCTGCTCGTCCGAAATGATTCTTTTTCACCGAAAGCATCTGTAGCCTACATTCCTGCCTGCCCCTGCTACTAAAGCAGGCATATCTTCTCTTCTTAGTAGCTGCAAAAAATCTCAATGCACATTAGCAATCCATATTTTTACAGTTCCTTACCCTTGCAGGCACATCTTGCTTTTATCCCATAAACTTTCCTTACTCCTTAGAACAATGAGTCCCTTCCTAGCACTGCTGTGTCAACATTTTGTACCCATGCTGTCCTGCTGTGCAGCCATACAAATGCAAAACACGCATACCCCCTCTATACTTCTTGCCAAAATCCATTCAAACCTGTCAGCCCTGCTCGTTCCGCGTCCAAGCCCAAATTGTTTTGCTATTATATTATAGCACATTTTCACCTTTTTGGCATCCTTTTTCACCGTAAACGGTTTTTTAATCCCCTTAATGGTTATAGGATTCATATTCTGAAAAACGCTCTTCTATTTTCCTGCGCCGCCTGCGGGACAACAGTATCATTTCCCCATCCAGGAGATGGATTTTTTCATCAATTTCCTTGATTTTAGATAAATTAACAATATAACTTCTATGGCACCGGAAAAACATCTTCCCATCCAATTGCTTTTCCCATCCATTTAAAGATAAATCGCTACGGAAAGAATAGGATTTTGTATAAACTTCTGTTTCGGAACCCTTTCCAGAAATATAAAAAATATCCTTTTGGCAAATGCTATATTTTTTCTTATCACGGAATACAATGACTTCTTTCTTCTCAAGCAGCGACGTCCTCACTGCGCTCAAAGCTTCCCAAATCTCCTCTGTGCAGATTGGTTTTGTGACAAAACGGTATGCCCCGATACGGAACGCTTCCTTAAAGACCTCTTCAATACATGTTATAATTACAATCTTATACTGTCTATCCTCCTGGTTCAGCCTGTGTGCTGTTTCTATCCCATCAATCCCTGGCATCCGTATATCCAAAAATAATATATCCCAGCATGGCTCTGCTTCCAAAACCTCTTCACCTGAAAAAAAGTGATGCAACTCATATTTCTCACCATATTCCCTTGCCCACTCTTCTAAATACTTCTCCACAATCATATGCGTGACCTCTTCGTCATCACAAAGCGCAACCCGCATCCCTGTCTTTTGCCCTGTATTCATGTTATTTCCCCCATTTTAACACCGTGTCACCCAATCTATCGAAAATAACACATTTATTATACCAGAAATGGCTAGCTCTGGCAAATGTTCTGAGCTAGATTCATCTTGACAAAATCTCTGCCACATACTATTATAAACTGGAAACCATTATTAAGGTGGTTAAATATTGATATTTAGCCACCTTAGTAATATACCTCGAAATAGGTGGTTCTATGACAGCAAACGCTTTTATCCTGTTTGGGGTGGAAGCTTTTTTAGTTTAAGAACAGAAAGGAAAAAACACTATGTACGAAAAGGTATCAACCGACCTGAACTTTGTGGAACGTGAAAAAAACGTTGGAAAGTACTGGCGCAACCAGAAAATATTTGAGAAATCAATGAAAGCAAGGGAGGGAAACCCTACCTATACTTTTTATGACGGACCACCAACAGCAAATGGGAAACCACATATTGGACATGTTATCACCCGTGTCATTAAAGATATGATTCCGCGTTACAAAACAATGAAAGGGTTTATGGTTCCGCGTAAAGCTGGCTGGGATACCCACGGACTTCCAGTTGAACTAGAAATTGAAAAACAGCTTGGGCTAGATGGAAAAGAGCAGATTGAAGAATATGGCATGGAACCTTTTGTTAAAAAATGTAAAGAATCTGTGTGGAAATATAAAGGAATGTGGGAAGATTTTTCCGGGACAGTCGGTTTCTGGGCAGATATGGATAATCCATATGTTACCTATGACGATAACTTTATTGAATCAGAATGGTGGGCTTTAAAAGAAATCTGGAATAAAAAATTATTATATAAAGGTTTCAAAATTGTGCCTTACTGCCCAAGATGCGGGACTCCACTTTCTGCACAGGAAGTAGCGCAGGGCTATAAGACCGTCAAAGAACGTTCTGCCATCGTCCGCTTTAAGGTGGCTGGTGAAGAAGCTTACTTTTTAGCATGGACTACAACCCCTTGGACTCTTTCTTCCAATGTGGCTCTCTGTGTAAACCCTGATGAAACCTATTGCAAGGTAAAAGCAGCCGATGGCTATACCTATTATATGGCACAGGCACTTCTTGATACCGTACTCGGAAAACTGGAGAATAAAGAAAATAATTCAGCAGCCTATGAAATATTAGAAACCTATACTGGTAAAGATTTAGAATACAAAGAATATGAGCCACTTTACACATGCGCTGCAGAAGCAGCACAAAAACAGCATAAAAAAGGCTTCTTTATTACCTGCGATTCTTATGTAACGATGACAGATGGTACAGGCATTGTCCATATTGCACCAGCATTTGGTGAAGACGACGCCCAAGTAGGGCGCAAATACGACCTTCCTTTTGTACAGTTTGTTACAGAAAAAGGTGAGATGTCAAAAGAAACAGCTTATGCAGGGCTTTTTGTAAAAAAGGCAGATCCAGAAGTTATCAAAGACTTAAATGCACAAGGCAAGCTTTTTGACGCCCCAAAATTTGAACATGAATACCCTCATTGCTGGCGTTGTGATACTCCGCTGATTTACTATGCAAGGGAATCCTGGTTTATTAAAATGACAGCAGTAAAGGAAGATTTAATCCGTAATAATAACACCGTAAACTGGATTCCTGAATCTATCGGCAAAGGGCGCTTTGGAAACTGGCTAGAAAACATCCAGGACTGGGGAATTTCCCGTAACCGTTACTGGGGGACTCCATTAAATGTATGGGAATGCGAAGGCTGCGGCCATATGGAATCCATTGGAAGCCGGGCAGAGCTTGCAGAAAGAAGCGGCAATGCAGAAAATGCCAAAATAGAGCTTCACCGCCCATATATTGATGAAGTTACCTTTACTTGCCCAGACTGTGGCAAAACAATGCACCGTGTACCAGAAGTAATTGACTGCTGGTTTGATTCTGGGGCAATGCCTTTTGCACAGCACCATTATCCTTTTGAAAATAAGGACTTATTTGAACAGCAGTTCCCGGCACAGTTTATATCGGAAGCAGTTGACCAGACGCGTGGCTGGTTCTACTCTTTAATGGCAGAATCCACGCTGCTTTTCAACAAAGCGCCTTATGAAAACGTAATTGTCCTTGGCCACGTACAGGACGAAAACGGCCAGAAAATGAGCAAATCCAAAGGAAATGTCGTTGACCCATTTGAAGCATTAGAAACCTATGGTGCCGATGCTATCCGCTGGTATTTCTATATTAACAGCGCCCCTTGGCTTCCAACCCGTTTTAATGGAAAAACAGTACAAGAAGGGCAGCGTAAGTTTATGGGGACTCTTTGGAATACTTATGCCTTTTTTGTCTTATATGCAAATATTGACAATTTTGACGCTACAAAATATACATTAGAATATGATAAGCTTGCCATTATGGACAAATGGCTGCTGTCCCGCCTAAACAGCACAGTAAAAGCTGTGGATGAAAACTTGGAGAACTACCGGATTCCAGAAGCAGCAAAAGCCTTACAAGGATTTGTCGATGAAATGAGCAATTGGTATGTAAGGCGCTGCCGTGACCGTTTCTGGGCAAAGGGGATGGAACAAGATAAAATCAATGCCTATATGACATTATATACCGCGCTTGTTACAATTTCCAAAGCTGCTGCGCCAATGATTCCATTTATGACAGAAGATATCTATCGGAACCTGGTATGCTCCCTTGACAGCAGCGCACCAGAAAGTGTCCATCTGTGCAGTTTCCCAGAAGTTTGTGCAGAACGGATCGACGCGCAGCTTGAAGCAGATATGGAAGTTGTGTTGGAAGCGGTGGTACTGGGACGCGCCTGCCGCAACACAGCAAATATTAAAAACCGCCAGCCAATCGGAAAAATGTTTGTTAAGGCAGAAAAAGAGCTGTCTGGCTTCTACCTAGACATTATCAAAGATGAATTAAACGTGAAAGAAGCCGTATTGACAGATGATGTCAGCAGCCTGACAACATATAACTTTAAACCACAGCTTAAAACACTTGGCCGCCGTTTTGGCAAAAATATTAACCTTGTAAAAGAAATCCTTGCTCATCTGGACGGGCAGAAAGCAATGGCAGAATTAAACGAAAAAGGGACTCTTTCTATCACTGTAGACGGAACGGAAGAATCTTTAGAAAAGGATGATCTCTTAATTGAATCCGCCCAGATGGAAGGATATATTTCCGACAGCGATCATGGAGTGACGGTTGTACTGGATACCAACTTGACAGCAGAACTTTTAGAGGAAGGCTTTGTCCGTGAAGTCATTAGTAAAGTCCAGACAATGCGTAAGGATGCTGGTTTTGAGGTAATGGACCATATCCGCCTCAGCATGAAGGATAATGATAAAGTAAAAGAAACTGTCCAGAGAAATGAAGCAACTATTCAATCAGAAGTATTGGCAGATGAAGTTACTTATGTAACTGTAACTGGATTTACCAAAACATGGAACATCAACGGGGAAGAGGTAACGCTTGGAGTAGAAAAACTGTAAGCCAATTACCCATACAAACGTATAAAAAAGCGCAATTTCCTATCATATAAAAAAGGGAATGCAGAATGCATTCCTTTTTTATATACCTAATTTGTCCATTTTAAAACCGAAATTTAAACACATCCTAAAATACACCTTGCCACATGCACGCCGCTGGCTGAAGCATGGGACAGGGAGTGGGTAACACCACTGCAGTCCCCTATAATATAAAGCCCTTTGTGGTTTGTTTCTAAATGTTCATCAATATCAACTTCCATATTATAAAATTTCACTTCTACTCCATATAAAAGGGTATCATCATTCGCCGTACCTGGCGCAATTTTATCCAGTGCATAGATCATTTCCACAATTCCATCCAAAATACGTTTTGGCATAACAAGGCTTAAGTCTCCTGGCGTCGCCTTTAATGTTGGTGTAATAAAACCTTCCTGGATCCGGGAAGCATTGCTTCTCCTTCCCCGTATTAAATCCCCAAAACGTTGTACCAAAACACCTCCGCCCAGCATATTGGAAAGCTTTGCAATGCTTTCCCCATAACCATTGCTATCGCGGAATGGTTCTGAAAAATGCTTGGCAACCAGAAGAGCAAAATTTGTATTTTCTGTATGCTTTTCCGGGTCCTCATAGCTGTGCCCATTTACCGTAACAATGCCATTTGTATTCTCATTCACTACCACACCATATGGGTTCATACAGAATGTGCGAACCAAATCTTCAAACTTTGCAGTACGGTATACTATTTTGCTTTCATATAATTCATCCGTCAAATGTGCAAATACTTCCGCTGGAAGCTCCACGCGGACGCCAATATCCACACGGTTTGATTTTGTTGGTATCTGCAAATCCTCACATAGCTTTTCTGCCCATTTACTTCCACTCCGGCCGGCCGAAACGATACATTTACTGCAATAATATTCCTGTTCTTTCGCCTCAACAATATAACGGTTATCCTGATGGCGGATTTCATCAACAAAGGTATCAAAATAAAAATCCACCCTATCTTTCAAGTATTCATAAAGGTTTTCCAAAACAATATAATTAATATCCGTCCCCAGATGACGCACGGAAGCATCCAAAAGATGAAGGCCATTCTGCAAACACAATTTCTTTATCTTGGTATTTGCTGTAGAATATAATTTTGTCCCCTCGCCGCCAAACTGCAAGTTCAGTTTATCAACATAATACATTAAATCCATGGCTTTCTGCTTGCCAATATGTTCATATAACGTACCGCCAAACTGATTTGTAATATTATATTTCCCATCAGAAAATGCACCAGCCCCGCCAAATCCATTCATGATCGAACAGCTTTTACAATTAATGCATGATTTAATTTTCTCCCCGTCAATTGGGCATTTTCTCTTTTCCAGGACATGCCCTCCTTCAAACACAGCAACTTTTAACTGGCTGGATTCTTTCACCAGCTCATATGCTGCAAAAATCCCCCCTGGCCCGGCTCCAACAATAATAACATCATATTCCATCGCTATTCGCTCCCTTCTCTTAAAATGTTACTGCTCGCAGCTAATCCCAAACGGTATTCCCATAACATCTTACCATACTTTAACTAAAAAAACACCTATATTTATACTGGCATTTGGCAACAGCACACAAGTTGCCACTATTCATGCCCAGCACCCCCACTGCTTGCATCGGAGTTGTTGATTCATACGAATGAATAGTTGCCATGTAACTTTTTATCAGGTATACTATATTATAATAAGTAAAAAGATCTATATTATTCAGCCTGTGCAAAACAGGGCAGGTAAAGAACTACAGGAATCGGAAGGGAGCTACATACCATGAAAAAGATAGTATTAACCGGCGGCGGTACCGCAGGCCATGTAACACCGAACATTGCACTCATCCCCGAATTAAAAAAACAAGGGTATGAGATTCATTATATTGGTTCTTATGAAGGAATTGAGAGTAAATTAATTGCTGATTTAGGAATCCCGTATTATGGAATTTCAAGCGGAAAACTGCGGCGGTATATTGACTTAAAAAATATAAGCGATCCCTTTAAAGTAGTGAAAGGATTACATCAGGCCCGGCGTCTTCTTAAAAAAATCAAGCCAGATGTCGTATTTTCCAAAGGAGGTTTTGTGTCTGTACCTGTTGTCGTTGCTGCAAAAAGCCGGCGGATTCCATGCGTTATCCATGAATCTGACATGACGCCAGGGCTTGCAAATAAGCTCTGTATTCCCTGTGCCTTAAGGGTATGCACCAATTTCCCTGAAACATTACAGCACCTTCCACCTGAAAAGGCAGTCCTGACCGGCTCCCCAATCCGGGAAGAGCTCTTTCATGGCGATGCTGCAAAAGGCCTTGCATTTTGTGGCTTTGACAGCCATAAACCTGTTATACTAGTAATTGGAGGCAGCCTTGGCGCAGTTGCTATTAACAATGCAGTACGTAATATCCTTCCAAAATTGTTAGAAAACTATCAAGTAATCCATCTGTGTGGAAAAGATAAACTAGATGCTTCCCTGAACCATACAAAAGGATATGTCCAGTTTGAATATATTAAAGAAGAACTTTCTGACTTAATGGCAGCGGCTGATATTATGATATCCCGTGCCGGGGCAAATGCAATTTGTGAAATCCTTGCCCTACGCAAACCAAATATTTTAATCCCCCTTTCGGCGCAAGCAAGCCGAGGCGACCAAATCTTAAACGCCGCATCTTTTGAAAAAGCGGGTTATAGTATTGTTATCCAGGAAGAAGAACTAACAGACGAAAAACTGCTTACCGCTGTAAACCAGGCGTATAACAGCCAAGAGGAATATAAAAAAGCTATGAAACGCAGCCAGTTAAACAATTCCATAGAAAAAATCGTAGGATTGATTAATGAAGCTGGAAATAAAAGAACCCAGAAATAAAACAGAACGCAATAAAAAATCCATTGTTGCTATTTATGGCTAGGAAAAATAACTATAAATAGCAACATTTTATTTCCACCTATGTATATGTAATAAACCAAATGAAACGCATACAAACAACTGGTAGCCCCTCTGCACTTGACAACTGCGCATAGGCAAAATATGACCTAAGGAACTGTTAATAAATTACTCATGACAACCACTTGTCTAAATGTCCATCTACGACATCAGAAAATCTTGACATAGCCCACTATGCCTGCGATTTTCTTCTTTGTAGCTGAACATTTATACGGCGTTCTTGTCACAAGTAATTTTTTAACAGTTCCTAACAAAACCTCGCCATAAATGGCTCAATCTGGATTGGCTTGGAATAATAATATCCCTGGATACTGTAAATTGGGTACTGACGGACAAACTCAATCATCTCCCTTGTTTCAAGCCCCTCACAGCAGACATGCACATTCAGTTTCCTTGCACAATTCGTAATTGCCTCTACAATCGCCTGATTTGTTTCATTCGTCTGAATATCCACAATAAAACCCCGGTCAATTTTTATTGTATTTACCGGCAATTCGCTTAATAGATTCAGTGATGAAAATCCTGTCCCAAAATCATCCATTGCAATTTTAATCCCGACTGATTTCAAATCATCAATCTCTTTACGCAAATACTCTTTTTCTAACTGACGACATCTTTCGGTAAGTTCCAAACAAAGGTTTCCAGGTGGATAACCTGTTTCCTCCAAAATTGCCTTTACAGATTCTACAAAACCTATATGGGATAATTGTGTATATGCTATATTAACATTTAACACAAATTCAGGATACCCCTCCAAAAGCTTTTTAGCCTTTACAAGTGCTTCCCGAATAATCCAATTTCCTAATTCATAAAAACTTGGATCGTTTTCCAGCCAAGGAATAAACCTCCCAGGAGGCACCTCGCCATATGGCTCCAGGTTCCAACGGAGCAATGCCTCCGCCCCTACCAGTTCTTCCCCGTCATCGGCGCTGATAATTGGCTGGAAACAAAGATAATATCCCTCACACTGATTCACAATACTTTTCCTCAAAGCATTCAAAACCTCTAGGTTTTTACGGTTATTTTCCAAAAGCCTGTTATCAAAATAAAAAAGTTCCCCATTTTTTTCCTGTTTCGAGCGTTCTAATGCATATTTTGCATTTGCCTGTACCATATATTCGTCATAGTCACCCTTGTATTCAACAAAACCGCCAGATATACTTACAGAAATCCTAACATCATCTACAAACAGGGAATGCCTTGCGGCATATTGTATCCTAGCATAAAAATCTTCCAGTTCTTTATCACTATAATTTGGTAAAATACAGACAAAACGTACCCCATCCATCCGGTATACCTTTCCTATCCCACTTACCATTTCCAACAAAATGCTACTCAGCCCCCGCAATACTTTATCTCCATAAGAATAGCCATAAACCGCATTTATATCTGAAAAATTATTTACGCCCAGCATTAAAATTTTACAGCATTCCCCCGATTCCCTTACCACCCGCAAATTTTTCCAAAACTCATATATATTATACAGATTTGTGGTTGCATCTATATTTTCCACAATACCATGGTTCACAATGGTACCAACAAATAAATCCACTTCCCCATTTTCCCCTTTTAAAATTACTCCCCTACAGGTACAGGTAACATAATCCCCTTCTATATTCTTTACACGGTAATCCAGTTCATGCCTGTTCTTTTTACCAGAAAAAACCTCTTCAATATCTTTAAAATACATTTCCCTGTCAGATGGATGGATATAACTTCCCCAAATTTCGCCCGCATTCTCAAAATATTCGCCTGGCAGCCCAAAATGCTCTACTGCATTCCTGGACCATCTGGAAACCCCTGTTTCCATATTACAGACATAGATATACCGGCGTTTGGAAGTTTCTGCAAACCCATCAAAAATACGGCTGTCCAATTCTGCCTTATCCAGTTCCTTTTTTTCCACATTATCACACTCCTTAACAATTATTGTTTCAATTTAATAGCTGTTTTCTCATCCTGCACATCATGAAATTGCTTCACAGAGGAAGATGTTTTTATTAACTAAAACTTGCTACGATTGGCTTAGAATAGTAACTCCATTTCCTAAATTCATCCAAACCCGAGTAACAGTTACTTGCATTTTATAATAGATTGCGTTATATATAATATTAGGGACAAAAGCGGATGGCAGTGCTGTTTATGCCGTCTACTAGAACATGTTTAAAAATTGCTTTTTGCAAGATGTGCTTCCCACTTTGTGGGAGATTTGACTCAAATTTAGGAGGTGTAGCGGGCTACATTGACTAAATTTGGGGCAAATATAGTGCAAAGTGGGGAGTTCTGATTGTAAGGAACGAAAAGTTCCTGGAATGAATTTCCAAACACGCTCTAGCTTGTCCCCAATACTTAAATAAATGGAGGTTTTCTATGAGTATCCCAAACGACCCTGTAATTTTACTAAGTTATATTAATACGCAGCTGCGCGATTTCTATCCTTCCCTGGCAGAACTCTGCCAAAGCCTAAACCTGGAAGCAAAAACTCTTAAAGAAAAGCTGGCATCCATAGACTATTTTTACAACGAAGAGCAAAACCAATTTAAATAATAATATCCGGCTGCACGCCTGCAATCCAATGCAGAACTGCTAACCGGACATTTTATGTTCAGACACGCTCTAGTACTTTGTTACATTCCCCTGTGAGTCACGGCTAACCCAAACAGACATCCCAGAACCATGATTGCCAAATGGCCTTTGATGAAATCCAAACTGCTTATAGAAAGACTCTCTCTCAAATGCCGACATTAGGCTAATCATAACGGTTTCCCCTTCCATAACATCCTTCTGGATATAATCCATTGCCCTGGAAATCAATTCCATGCCCACATGTTTTCCCTGATAACCGGGTTTCACAATGACGTCCGTGATAAAATAAGTATATCCGCCATCACTGACAATCCTAGCCATCCCAATAGGTTCATCCCCTGACATTGCCACACAAAGGTAAAATGAATTACCTAATGCAATTGCTGCACGTTTCTTGGCAAGCTGAATCCAGCCAACAGAATTCCTTAACCCATTATACGCTTCCACTGAAATATTATTTGTGTATGTAATTTCTTCTTCCTTTATATCTGACACACCCATTCCTCTGTTCTTTTAAGCTTTCTTATAGTGAAAAGAAACCTATTTCCTTCTCCAATGTTTCTGAAATCCCAGTTAAGCTTGCTGCCGCTTCTGCCAGCAGGTTAATTGTAGCATTCAGTTCCTGCATCGCAGCAGTTGTTTCCTCTGTAGAGGCAGCATTCTCTTCAGAAATGGCTGAAAGATTGCTGATTACATCTACAATCTTAGAGCGTGCAACATCACATACATCTGTCTGCTCTTTAATGCCGCTGGCTTCTTCCCTGGAAACACCAATCCCTTTGCTTACATTTCCAAGCTGGTTCTTTGTCTGCTCCAGTTTTTCCTGCTGCTCATTGACTATCTGCTCTACTTCTCCCATAACTGCGACTGTCCTCTCTGAATCAGCCAGCAGTTCTTCTATAATCCCTGCTACCCTCTGGGCGGATTCATTTGATTGTTCTGCCAGCTTCTGAATCTGGTTTGCAACAACGGCAAATCCACGCCCCTGCTCCCCAGCCCTTGCTGCCTCTATAGTAGCATTCAAAGATAACAGATTGGTTTCTTCTGCAATTGATGTAATAATTTCAATAGCTTCACCTATTTTCTGGGCAGAGTCATTTGTTGCATTCACCTGCTTCCCAATACGCGAAATAGCATCCATTGTCTTATCATTAGAAACGCTCAAATCATGTACAATCTCTGTAGACTTATCTCCGGCATATTTTAATTCTTCTGAAGTTGTATCCAATGTCCCAACGCTATGTACAATCTTTTCAATAATGTCTCCCATATCATTAATCTGGGAAGAAGCAGTCTCTATATCATCTGCCTGGGAAACTGCGCCTTTGGAAATATCCTCCACTGCATGGCTGATATCATCTGCTGTAGCGCTTGTCTGGGATGCCATTGTACTCAGGCTCTTACCAGAACTTAACAATGTATCAGCAGAGTCCTTAACCTTAGACAATACAGCAGTCAATTCTTCCCGAAGCTGCTTTACCTCCCTAGCAATCATCCCAAGCTCATCCCCACGTTTCAATACCCTCGGGCTGATTTCCGCTTTTAAATCCCCTGCTGCAAAATTAGAAACCACTTTTCCGGTTTCCATCAACCCTTGCCTAATTGTAATCACAACAAGTATAACAACCACCAGTGCAATAACCGCAATAATAAAGGATGCACCAACCAGTGTCAATACTTTCTCCATAATGAAAGAATCAACTGATTTAGATGGAACGCCCGCAAATACAATCCCCACAATTGACCCATCTGTATTTTCCAAAGGCGCATAGCAGGCATAATAATTCGCACCATTAATTACGATATCGTATGCCTCAAAAATCCCCCCATTTTTTACTACTGCATTATAAACCTCATCACTGGCTGCAGTCCCAACAAGACGCTCCCCCGTTTTTTCATCTAAAATCGTTGTCACACGGCGTATATCATCAAAAAAGATAGTAAACTCTTCATCCCCTTCTACCAAAGCGTCTAAAACTTCCATATTTTCAGACAAATTATAGTTTCCTTTTATCAGGTTCTCCTGTCCATCCAAGGAATAATCACCACTGTCCAGCACATCAAGCGTCCCCTCAATACAAGTTGTCAGAGCCTGCAGTTTACTAATGACTTCCGCCCGCATCCCTGACTGTATGCTTTTCCCACCGACCACAATTGTTGTTAAAGCAAGCACAACAAGAGGGAGCAATGCAATTAATGTGATTTTCCAGACCAGAGAAAAATGAAGCCCACTTTTTTTAACTTCTTTTTCTTTCTTTGTTCCCATATATCACCCTCCGTTTCACCTCATTTTAATTTTGTATTTATCCCTCCCTCAGTACTCCATCCAGATAGATTTTAAAGTCTTGGACTACCTACTTCATACCATTGCGCCATAAAAATTTCGAGACGGTATCCCCTTCATCGCCGTTGAAATTTTGCCTAGGAGATGTTTGAAAATCCATTCTCACAAAGTAAGAAGCACAGTTTGTAAAAACAGTTTTTAACACACTCTTATGCCATTTATTTATTCTACCACAATTTCGCAAAATTGTCTATTTATTTCTCATTTCCCACAATGATTCATAAAATTTTACCAAGTTTTTTGTGCAATTTTACAATATAAATGAAATCTGTAATGCAGAACAGCGGAACAATCTGTAGCTTTTCCAAACAGCATAATACTTCGGCTTCTATATATCGTAACTTTTTCTGGTCTAAATGCCCATCTGCTTCGTTATTTTCAATCACTGCAGCTCAATCATCCACCTTGCATAGGAACATTTATCCGGCCAAAAATTATTACGGTATTTAATAGCCGGAATAATACATAAAACCAAATACCGCAGCATAAAATAGAACCATAGCACAAGAGCGTGTCTGAAAAACATTTCCAAACACGCCCTAATATAGAACAGACAGGAAAGGTGAGAGCATATGGAATTGTCAACACGCAACATACGGACGCATGGCATCCTTTGCCGGAGCGACATGCAAATTACACTGGAAGATGATGTCAATGTCCCTGACACAAAACCGGATATTGACCAATTAATAAAAACACAGGGAGAAATTCAGATTACTTCCATCACTCCCACCGATGGGAAGGTAGCAATACATGGCAATCTGTCCTTTTCCCTGTTGTATATTACAACCGAAGATATCCGCCCTGTACATAGCATGAAGGGACAAATCCCAATTGATGAAACCATTAATATGGACGGACTGCTGCCAGAACGTGAAGTAATGTGCCATTTTGAACTAGAAGACTGCCAGACAAACCTGATTAATTCCCGGAAAGTCAGCATACGGGCAATCGTCAGTTTCCACTGCTGCCAGGAAGATGACAGCGAAATAGCCGCCGGCGTGGATATTATTTCTTCTGAAGCATCCCGTGCTGATATGGAACAGCTATCGCCCCCTGAGGGGCTTCACCGCCGTTTCAGCCAGTTTGCCCTGACACAGCTTGAAAACCAGAAAAAGGATGTCTTCCGCATTAAAGATGAAACAACCCTTCCAAAAGGCAAACCCAATATTGATACCGTCTTATATTATGAAATGACACCGCAAAACCTGCAGACCAGGATAATCGATGATGGAATCCGTTTTGTGGGGGATTTACAGCTCTTTTTGCTTTATATCCCTGAAAATGAAGAACGGCACTTGGAATATTTAGAAACAGAATTTCCTTTTGATGGGATTGTTCCCTGCAGCAATTGTACCGAAGATATGATTTCAGATGTGGAGATCTTAAATTCCGAAAAGGAAATAGAGGTAAAACCAGATGAAGATGGCGAAAACCGTGTACTTGAACTGGAACTAAACCTAAACCTGCGCCTGAAATTTTATCAGGACGAAACATTTGATTATCTGGAGGATGCCTATTCCACTGCATGCACCCTTGAGTTAAACCGGCAAAACATTATTTCCACAAAGCTTCTAATGAAAAACCAGAGTGTTGTACGGGTATCTGACAGAATCCATGTAAACCAGGATACCGATGCAATCCTGCAAATCTGCAATGCTACTGGGAACATCCAGATTGATGAACAGGAAATCGTAGAAAATGGTATTTCCTTAGAAGGCGTAGTAGAATTGGAAATTCTTTATATTACCGAAAATGACGACCGTCCGCTGGCTGTTGCCAAAGGCGCTATACCTTTTACACATACAATTGAAATCCGTGGTATTTCCCCAGAGGACGATTATGAATTACAATCTACGATCAACCAAATTAGCGTAATTATGCTGGACAGCCAGGAAATAGAAGCAAAAATTATTTTAAACCTCTGTGCATTTGTCTTTACCCATAATACGCAGCAAATTATTACCCAGATCCAAGAACAGCCTCTAGATATGGAACATCTCCAGGCAATGCCTGGCCTTGTAGGCTTTATTGCTGAAAAAGAAGGTTCCTTGTGGAATATTGCCAAAGAATATAATACAACTGTAGAAAATATAATGCAGCTAAACCAGCTTGAAAATGACCAGGTAAAGCCAGGCGACCGGTTGCTGCTTTTAAAACAAATTGATGGAATTTAAAAAATCCCTGGCTTATTTGTTAATGCCACTATCCACAAAGCAAAGGGGCATTCGGTTGGCCGGATGCCCCTCTATTTATTTGTTTTATTTGATTTCTTTTATCCAACCTTCTGGCGCATCAATCTGCCCCATCTGGATTCCTGTTAATGTCTCACGTAATTTAGAAATAACCGGCCCTATCTCTGTACAGCCATTGGCAAATTTTATTTCCTTCCCATGATCATTTACGCAGCCAACCGGTGATATTACTGCTGCAGTACCACAAAGCCCACACTCAACGAACTCTGGAACCTCTTCAAAGAATACCTCCCGTTCTTCAACCTCCAGCCCTAGATAGTCCTTGGCAACAGCCATAAGGGAACGCCTTGTGATAGAAGGCAGGATGCTGCTTGATTTTGGCGTAACTATCTTGCCATCCTTTGTAACAAACAGGAAGTTTGCCCCGCCTGTTTCTTCCACCTTTGTATGGGTAGCAGCATCTAAATACATATTTTCATCAAACCCTTTTGCATGTGCATCCACAATAGCATGGAGGCTCATTGCATAATTCAGTCCTGCTTTAATATGGCCTGTCCCATTTGGGGCTGCCCTGTCAAAATCACTGACACGGATTGTAATCGGTTTTACACCACCTTTAAAATATGGTCCTACTGGTGTAGCGAACAGCCGGAACTGATATTCATTTGCTGGTTTTACACCAATTATAGCGTCTGTGCCAAACATATATGGACGAAGATATAAAGTAGCCCCTGAACCATATGGCGGCACATAATCTATGTTCGCCTGTACCGTCTGCACAACTGCATCTACAAAACGTTCCTTTGGGAATACCGGCATCTCAAGCCTCTTTGCCGAATCCACCATACGTTCTGCATTTAAGTCAGGGCGGAAGCAGACCACCCTCCCATCCACTGTTGTATATGCCTTTAACCCTTCAAAAATCGTCTGTGCATACTGAAGTACACAGGCGCACTCACTAATCGTAACTGTACTATCCTCTACCAAAGCACCCGCATCCCACGCCCCATCTTTATAATTTGAGACATAGCGCTTATCTGTTTCCATGTAACCAAAACCAATGTTACTCCAATCGATGTCTTTTTTTGCCATATCACTACTTCCTTTCGTACTAAACTACTTAATAGTTTACCTCTTGAATTTCCCAGTGTCAAGGAAGATTCTGCCAAAACATCCCTACCTAAATCCCCAGATTGTCTATTTATGTACCTTACTACTACTCTTCTATCTGGCGAATCCGGTTTTTATGCCTTTCATCATCGGAGAACTCTGTATTTAAGAAAGTGTCTACTATTTTCAGAGCCAGGCCAGAACCAACCACCCTTGCCCCCAATGCAAGAATATTGGCGTCATTGTGTTCCCTGGTTGCCTGTGCGCTAAAAGTATCATGGCACAGCGCTGCACGGATTCCCTTTACTTTATTGGCAGCAATAGAAATCCCAATACCTGTCCCACAAATTAAAATCCCTCTGTCACATTCCCCTGACACAATTGCCTCAGCTACTTTTTTTGCATAAACAGGGTAATCACAAGACTCCTCGCTTTCGCAGCCATAGTCCTTATACTCCAGCTTCTGCTCCTCCAAATATTGGATAACCTCCTGTTTCAGCCTATACCCGCCATGATCATTTCCCAGTGCTATCATCTTTTCTTCCTCCTTTTTAAATCTCCTTATAAAGCTTCTCCAATTTCCCTATCACCTTATTCACACGCAATACCAATTCTTCAAAACACTCCCTGTACTTCTCATCTTCCCCACTGCCAGGAACCACAATATCCGTGTCTTCCCCAACAAACTCCCCAATGGTATATACATTTTCCTCATGTTCAAACTGTTCAATCAGTTTCACCTTCTCACTTAATGTCATTGTAAGAATCAGGGATTCTTCTGTCAAATCTTCTTCCGTCAACTGTCTGGACTGGTTATGCCCACTTATGTCATAATTATTTTTTGTCAACAGTAAATTACATTTTGGGTTAATTGGCTCTTCAAATAAAACTACCAGCCCCCTAGATATCCCTTTTGGCATCCAGCCTGGCGCATTATACCGATATATCCCTTCTGCAACCGGGCTTAAAAATGTATTTGCTGTACAAACAAACAGAACCTGGTCATAATGTTTCATAAACGTACCTCTCTATACTTTAATCCGATGGTAGCCTGCCGCCTTAAGCATACGGTTCATAATAGCCTGTCCAAGCGTATCCTCCGCAAAACTTTCTGCAAAAATATATTCCGCCCCAATCGTATCCATCTGCCGCAATATTCCATACATCCCCGCCGCTATGGAACCCTCACTTTTCCTGGAACCAATACTATACACTTCTTTGCAGCCATACATCCCTTTCGTCTCCTCTGTTGCGATTACGGCAGCCTTCTTCCTCTCACTTTCTTTTTCTTTTACCAAGTCATTTATCTTTTTAGCAACTGCCTCTGGCTTCCCTTCCACGATAACCATCTGCCCATGCGGCGCATAATGGCGGTATTTCATTCCAGGTGCTTTTGCCACAATATTTTCTTTTGGCGCTTTTGCAGCCACTGCTGGGTCAATAGCTACACTGCCTGCTACTTTCCTAACCATATCTTCTGTAATATACCCCGGGCGTAAAATAAGCGGAACATCTGCTGTCATATCAAGAATCGTAGACTCAATCCCAATCCCAACCGGCCCGCTATCCAATATCATGTCAATCCTTCCATCCATGTCTTCTATCACATGTTCTGCTTTTGTTGGGCTTGGACGCCCGGAAAGGTTCGCGCTTGGCGCTGCTACGTATATGCCGGAACACCGTATCAGCCCCCTGGCTACAGGATGCGACGGCATACGCACGGCAACGGTAGGCAAACCGCCAGTAGTCGCCATAGGTACATTTTCTTTTTTGGGAAAAATCATAGTTAGCGGCCCAGGCCAAAATTCTTCAGCCAGCCTCAATGCTTCCGGGCTGACATCCAATACCAAATCATACAGTCCCTTTAAATCGGCAATATGGACAATCAGCGGATTATCAGAAGGCCTCCCTTTGGCATGATAAATCTTATAGGAAGCTTCTGGAGATAACGCATCGCCACCCAAGCCATATACAGTCTCTGTCGGAAAAGCAACAAGCCCCCCTTCCTGCAGAATGCAGCATGCTTCCTGCAGTTCCTCATCCTGAAAATGCCCTGGATTTATTTTTCTCACTACTGTCTTCATGGCTGTCTCCTATCCTGTATTTTTGTCCTCTGATACAAACAGGCATATACCCATCTTTTTAATCTAGGGCATCTTTGCCCAAAATATCTATATACTGCATTGTCCCCTGTGCAATTGCCCATGCCACCTGCCTTTGATACGCTTCATCACATAGTTTCTGTGCTTCTTCCTGGTTTGATAAAAAACCGCACTCTACGATTACTGCTGTTTTTTCTGTGTTTTTTAATAAATAATAATCATTATTCCCCTTTGCCTCCCGATGGTTTGAAGTATCGAGGGAAGATATAAGCTGCGCCTGTAAAAGCCTTGCAAATGCCTCTCCACTTTCAGAGCCTGAATGATAAAACACCTGGGCTCCCCTTGAACTTTCCCCAGAAAAACTGTTCTGATGGACGCTTATAATTAAATCAACTTCCTCTTGGTTCATCATTTCTACTCTTTTTCTTAAGTCCGCAGACTTTTTATTTGTATCGCTCTCCTGATATAACCCTGTATCAGTCTCCCTTGTCATTATCACATGGCATTTTTCTTTTTCCAATGCCTCTTTTAAAAATAAGCCAATTGATAAATTCACATCCTTTTCATAGGCGCCATTAACTCCAACTTTCCCAGGATCAATCCCTCCATGCCCACAATCCACAACGATTGTGACCTTTTCTGCCACGCTTGCTGTCTGCCTGACTTCATGTAAACGTGCTGCTGCCCCTAAAGCACATAGGAACAATGCAATAAAAAATGGCACACGAAACCTGCTGTTTTTCATTTTTGACCAAAAATCCATAAGATAACCCTTTCTGAAATAGTATTTCTCCTTAATCTTATCTTATGATTTAAGGCAATAGAACATGACTTGAAACGTTACTATTCTTGGCCATTCTAAACAACATGCGCAAAACACTAAAACACTTAGAAAATTGCTTTGTACAAGATATGGGTTCAAACTGTAGCTATTTGTTATATTTCTGAACCATATCCCAGACACTGCTTTCTTCAAGGCCTGCTTTCCAGAACGCCACACCCGCTATTTTATGCTTTGATACCTCTTCCATCTTCACCTTCAAAGAATTAATATCTTCAATCCATATTTTATGGACTATCTTCCCTTCTTTATATTCTAGATAATTCATCCCTGTCTTATCATCCCATACAGCTTTCTCATTGGTATTCTGTAAAATTTCCTGTGCATATGGCATAGAACATGCCTCTGAAGAAAGGCTATCTTCCCCGCCCCCTGCTTTTTCCTTCCATAACCTTGAATAAAATGGCAATGCAATTACCGCTTGCTTCTTTGGCACCTGTTCCAGAATCTTTTCAGTAGAATCTTTTACATAACTAATGGAAGAGACCGGCCCTGCTTCTTCAGAACCCGCATAATACTCATCGTATGCCATCGTAATCACATAATCCGCAACATTTGCCTGTTCCCTGCGGTTATAATATTCATTGTAATCCCTTAATGGATAATTATCAACAGACAATACAATTCCATTATTCCGGCACATTATCCCAATTTCCCGGATAAACTGTATAAAATCTTCCCCTGATTCTTTTTTGACATTTTCAAAATCTATATTAATACCATCCAGGCTATAACGGATTGCCTCTGCAACCAGGTTTTTTGCAAGTTTCTGCCTTCTGCTTGTTTTCTCAAGCACCTTTCCGATTTTCATATTTGGGCTGAAATCATTGCACAGCCCCCAAACCTCCACGCCTTCACGATGTGCCTGTGAAACGTACGTGTCGCTTGCAATTGAATCAATATTCCCCTCATTATCAGAAGTTGCAAACCAGGTTGGGCAGATTACATTTACCCCCTTTGTGCCTGATAACACAGTAAGCAGTCCGCTATTTGCTGTCTGGTTCATCACCTGGTGCCAAATCAGGTTAATTTTTTCATCTTTTAATATATGGGAATACTTTTCTTCCTTAAAATCTGTCTTCTTTACTTCCTGATATGCCTGATTCAAATCCTTCGACCTGACATAACCAGTAACGCCTGATTTATCCATTACCTTATAAAACCCGGTATCTTTATTTTCCTTTTCTATCACACGCAGTTTTGCGTTTTCCTTTAAGTCAACCAAAATGTCGCTCTTAATATCCGGCTGATAACGGAGGGCACAGTCTGAATCTGTCTTAATGTAATCTGTCTCCTCCCCAAATACATTATTAATTACAATACGGGTTGGCTCATTATATACTTTATATTCTAAAGCAGTATGTTCTTTTACATAATCCAGGGCAACATACACTTTTTCCCCATCCACGCGGACAATTTCATAATCTTTATTGCTTTTGCTATTATTCTGGTAGCATACCATGCTGCCTGGCTCTGCTGAAATCACTGCCGTCGGTGTAGAATACAGCAAAAGGTTTTCATTCTTATCCCAATAAAAACGGGAGTTTAATTTTTCCTTTACCATTTCAAAGTCAAGGTAAACCTGTCTGTCCTGGTAAAGGGCATCCACCTCCAGGATCTCATCTTCTAAGATTACCCGTACATCATTTTTCCCCATCTTAAAGTACTCTGCCAACTTCATATGTTCCTTACTTGGAGAAAACTTCCGGTATAGTAATATCCCCGCAATTATCCCAATTACAAGCAATACCGCCGCTGCCGCCACAAACACCTTTGTATTTTTCTTCATTCGTCCTAACCCCCAACTTCTGTATCAAAGCAAATTTTTGTATAGTATAACACTTTTTTTGCCTGGTAGCAAATCATACCTAGAGCGTGTTTGAGAATGAATTTTCAAACACGCTCTAGGTAAATGCTGCTGCCCACTTTGTAGGCAGCAGCTCCAAGGGAGTTTCACAGGGCAAAACCTGTAATCTGTGCAGTAATGTGCATATATTTCCACAAGTTCCTATTGTATTCAGACATCCGTAATCTGGTCAAAATCAATCCGTACTATTTTACCAGATTCATCACCAGTATAACTTTTCATATAATAATGGTTCTCCATGACTCCTTTTAGTTCCTCTGCTTCATGCAAAGAATAAATTCTTCCATCCACAGCCACAGGAACCCCTGCTGCCTGCGCGGCAGCCAGCTCAGATAAAAGCCAGTCGTACATCTCATCCTTTAACTCCTTTGATTCCATCTGTCCTCCTCCTGAATAAAAGCCCATCCGGTACAGTTTGTGATACGTCAGGGCTATCTTCCATAATGCGGTTAACCACACAGGCGGCGAACCCAGACATGCCCGGGTCAGAAGGAACCTTTCTTATCTATATCTCATATGATAAACTGTGTCCTCAGAGTGCCTGAATCCCTCTTCCCACCTCCTTTCAATACGGATTCGCGCCCGCTGCAAATATTATAGGGCATCTGGCGCTATAAAAGCTATTGGGAAACCGTTTAAAAATAAATTTATAAATTGTAAATATATCCACTGGATTATGTAAAATCCTCACATTTTCCTCACATTTAAAAATATCACATGAAAAAAGCACTTTAAATTCACCGTTTCTAAAACATACTGCCAAAAAACATATTCTACCAGTATTTATTTCTGCATTTTACAAATCATATTATAGAAACAAACTCACTTATTACTATTCACAGCTGTAACTAGTAACATTAACCCTCTAAAACTTAAGATTCATTAAGCCAGTCCATTGACTTCTATACCCGATTCACTTATAATTTATACATAGAAAAGACTTTTTATAAAAGCTCTGTCTTTTCTATACTCTCCATCCAGCGTTATAAACGCTGCTGTTGCTGGCCATTATGTGAGCAGCAACCTTCTGAAAGGAGAATTATACTAAAATGGCGAGATGAGAGGGGAAGTGAGCCTATGCGAATTGAGAAAATAAATGAAAAGCAAATTCGTTGTACCTTAAATCAAAAGGATTTGAAAGACCGCGAAATCGGTATTAGCGAACTGGCATATGGTACAGCCAAAGCAAAGGCATTATTCCGTGATATGATGCAGCAGGCTTCCTATGAACTGGGCTTTGATGCTGATGACATCCCACTCATGATTGAAGCAATTCCTCTGCTTCCTGAAGCTCTGGTTTTGATTATTACGAAAGTAGAAGACCCTGATGAACTTGATACACGTTTTTCATGTTTTACAGAGGAAAGAGACTGGGATGACGAAGAAGATTTTGACTATGATGGACTGGAAGAATATGACGACTTAATAGCGTACGAAGGCCAATATGACGAAGTACCTGATGAAGAAATCTGGGAATTTGCCCGGGAAAACTCAAATTTACTAGACGCCCCAATGCATCCCCAGCACAATGAACAGGACTTTATCTCCTTGCCCGAAGTTTTGGGTATGGAACCACGTCCAAAAACTTCTCCTGAAAAAAAACAGCGGGATATCGTTATGATTTTTTCCTTCCCTAAACTGGAAGATGTTTCAAAACTATCCTGTCATATACACAAAATGTATCATGGGGAAAACACTTTATATAAAGATGCTTCCTCCGGGACTTATTACCTGATTCTCCACCGTTCAGAACATGAACCAGAAGAATTCAGCAAAATATGCAATATTTTATATGAATATGGAACGATTGTTAAAAACTCTGGTTCCAGCCAATATTACTATGAGGAACATTTCCGTCCGATTATCAAAAAAAATGCTGTTGAAGTATTGGCAGGTATTTAGTACATTTTTCATTTAACCGATACAGCTCCTTAGCTGCCAAAGCATTTTTTGCATACGGCTACGATTTAGCATAGTTTACTATAAAACTTCCATAGTAAACAAAAAAGGGAACGCCCTGGTATCTGGAAGATACCTTGCATTCCCTTTTTTTATCTGGAATAATAACCACTGTTTCCATTATCTAAAATTTATGCCTGCGCCTCTTTCTTTGCGAGATAAGTATTCACTGTTTCTACCAGCTCCCCCGCATCCAAACCATGCACAATTGCTGCTTCTTCCAGGCTTTCCCCCTGTGCAGAAGGGCAGCCAATACAATGCATCCCCGATGCCATCAAGATTGGTGCAATCCCTGGGTCGACCTGAAGCATATCTGCAATTATCATCTCTTTATTTACTGTACTTGCCATAACATTTCCTCCGCTTTTCATATATTTTAAAGTGCTTGTAAAAGGCTGTAGAAAACCTAGTATAACCTACAGTTCTTTACTATTTATTTTTTTCAAAACTGACAATTCTATTCCCCTTACAGTACAGGAAAACCTGATTCTACAGAAAAAACTGCCGCACCCGGCTTTCCATAAGCGGGTCCGACAGTTCTGTTACTGTCCAATTTCTGAGGCCAGCAACTTATCGTTACATTAGCCTTCTGAAATAGCACCTGAAGGGCATGTTCCTGCACAAGCACCACAATCAATGCAAGTATCTGGATCAATTTCATAATGAGATGCACCCTCTGAAATAGCGCCTGCTGGGCATCCGCCAGCGCAAGCACCACAGCTGACACAATCATCGCTAATTACATATGCCATAGTAGTTGTTCCTCCTTTTAATATGTGATACCCTCATTCTAATACACTTTTGCATTTTTTACAAGAGGGATTGGCCAATCTTAGTTTAAAAATCGCTTCTATTCACCCAATAACCACTAGCAGCAGCGTTTATAAGGCTGGATTCCAACCATTAATTACTAAAAATCTACCTCTGTATCGTAGTAGCAGCATTTCAGCAGCTTCTCCATTTCTTCCTGGGAAGGCTGACGTGGATTCGAACCTGTACAGGCATCTAATAAGGCGTTTGCTGCAATAGCAGATAACTTTGACTGGAATTCCTCTTCAGGAACCATAGAAGTATCTGTAATTACGCCGCCATCTGCATAATTCTTAATAGACTGTGGAATCTTGAGGTCGTCATTCATCCCACGCAGGTATTGAATCAGCAGATCCACTTTTTCTTCCTCGCTGTTTCCGCCAAGCTTCATAAAGTCAGCAATCTCACCATAACGTTTCTTTGCTGTTTCATCCTTACTGTTGTACCGGATTACCTTTGGAAGATACATCGCATTTGCTGCGCCATGTATAATATGTCCGCCCTGAAAAGCAGCACCTGTCTTATGTGCCATAGAATGTACGATTCCAAGCAGTGCGTTGGAAAAAGCCATGCCTGCAAGGCACTGCGCATCATGCATCTTAGCCCTTGCATCCATATCGCCATGAAAAGACTTCACCAGGTTTTCCTGGATCATCTTAATTGCCCAAAGTGCAAGCGGGTCTGTGTAGTTACAGTTTGCCGTAGATACATATGCTTCAATTGCATGCGTCATCGCATCCATCCCTGTATGTGCTACCAGCTTGGCAGGCATTGTCTCTGCAAGGTCTGGGTCAACAATTGCCACATCAGGCGTAATCTCGAAATCAGCAATTGGATATTTAATCCCTTTCTCATAATCTGTAATAATTGAAAATGCAGTAACTTCCGTTGCAGTTCCAGATGTAGACGGGATTGCACAAAAATGTGCCTTTGTACGGAGTTTCGGAAGGCCAAACACCTTGCACATATCCTCAAAAGTAGTCTCAGGATATTCGTATTTAATCCACATTGCTTTTGCTGCGTCAATCGGGGAACCGCCTCCCATTGCCACTATCCAATCCGGCTTAAATTCTGCCATAACCTGCGCGCCACGCATCACTGTTTCTACAGACGGATCTGGCTCAATCCCTTCAAAAAGTTCAACTTCCATGCCAGCTTCTTTCAGGTAAGCTGTCGCTTTGTCCAAAAAACCGTTTCTCTTCATGGAACCGCCGCCAACACAAATAATAGCTCGTTTTCCCTGAAGTCCTTTTAATGCTTCTAATGCTCCCTTTCCATGATACAAATCTCTTGGTAGAGTAAATCTTGCCATAATCAACCTCCATCCTGCGCTTTTTGCGCATCCTCAATACATACTTTTTGCTGCTTCCTTTATTCTAACATTATAACCCTATGCCGTCAATCACGCATCTGCCCCACGATTGAATCTAAAATAGCTATTGCCGCCTCTTCCTTACTCATCAGCGGAAGCTCTATATCCTCTTCCTTTGTAATAATTGTAATTACATTCGTGTCCACCCCAAAACCAGCGCCTTCTACCTTCAGGTTATTTGCAATCACCATATCCAGGTTTTTGCTTTCCAGCTTCTTCCTGGAATTTGCCAGCATGTTTTCTGTTTCCATCGAAAAACCACAAAGAAACTGATTTTCTTTTTTATGTTCCCCCAAGTATTTTAATATATCTACTGTCCGTTTTAATTCGATTGCCCCTGCCCTGTCCGCCTTCTTTATCTTCTCACTGGCGGCAGAAACCGGCGTATAATCTGCAACAGCAGCAGCTTTTATAATAATGTCCTGGACGTCTGAAACTGCTGTAACTGCTTCAAACATTTCCTGGGCGCTCTGGATTTCCACAACCTTAACAAACCGTGGTACAGGGATAAACGTCGGACCGGTTACAAGCGTCACCTCAGCCCCACGTTCCATTGCAACGCGTGCCAGCGAATATCCCATCCTGCCAGTAGAATGGTTGGATATAAAACGGACTGGGTCAATTGCCTCTACCGTAGGCCCCGCTGTTACCAAAACCCTTTTTCCTGCCAAATCCTTTTCAAAATGGATTTCTTTATTAATGTAATCCAAAAGCGCTTCCTCAGAAGGGAGCTTCCCAGCCCCAATATCTTTACAGGCAAGCAGCCCAACCTCCGGCTCAATTACCGTATAGCCATGCCGCCTTAACTTTCCAAGGTTTTCCTGGACAATTGGATTTTCATACATATTAGTATTCATCGCCGGGGAAATTATTTTGGGGCAGGGACATGCCATCACTGTTGTAGTAAGCATATCATCTGCAATCCCATTGGCAATTTTCCCAATCACATTGGCAGATGCTGGTGCGACAAGCACTACATCTGCTTTTTTTGCCAGGGCAACATGTTCCACGCTATATTGGAAATTCCTATCAAATGTATCAATCAGGCATTTTTGCCCTGTCAGGGTTTCAAAAGTAACTGGGTTAATAAATTGTGTTGCATTCTGTGTCATCAGAACCTGGACATCTGCCTTAAGCTTAACCAGCATACTTGCCAGGTTTGCTATTTTATAAGCCGCAATACTTCCTGTAACGGCTAAAACTACCGTCCTGCCCTCTAACATACTACCTGTTCCCTTCCTGCTTCATGTCTTTTGACAACTGCCCATGTTTCTCATAGCGTGCCACACTGTTTATTTTATTCTCCTCATCCACAAACACAACGTATGGCCTGTGCGTTTTTGCCTCTTCCGGCGTCATTTCACAATATGCCATAATAATAATATGGTCTTGTACCTGTACCATACGTGCAGCGGCCCCATTCAGGCAAATCATACCGCTTCCAGGCTCCCCTGCTATCGTATATGTTTCAAAACGGCTTCCATTTTCCACATCTACAATCTGTACTTTCTCATATTCAAAAATTCCCGCTGCTTCCATCAGCTCCGGGTCTACCGTAATGCTTCCTACATAATCCAGTTCCGCCTGCTGCACAACTGCCCGGTGAATCTTACCTTTTAACATTGTAACTGTCATATTCTCTCCCTCGCTTTATATGGCTGCCATACAAACTACTTATTTCGCCTATTCCCAAATAAAATTATCAATCAACCGGGTCTTCCCTATATAGGCCGCAATAGCCACCAGCACCGGCCCTTCTGCATTTTCAACTGGTTCCAGGGTATTCCAATCAACCACTTCAACATAGTCAATCTTTGCCAAAGGTTCGCTTTCCAGTTTTTCCACGATTGCCTGCCGGATTTTACCCGCATCCGTTTCCCCTGCGTCCATAAGCGCCTTGCCTTCTGTTAAAGACTGATTTAAAACCAGCGCTGCTTCTCTTTCTTCTTTATTTAAATAAGTATTCCTTGAACTCTTTGCTAAACCGTCCTCTTCCCTTATAATCGGGCATCCAACAATTTCAATCCCAAAGTCCAAGTCATCCACCATATGGCGGATAACTGCAAGCTGCTGTGCATCTTTCTGCCCAAAATAAGCCTTGTCTGGCATTACAATATGAAACAGCTTTGACACAACTGTACAAACACCACGGAAATGGATTGGCCTTGTCTTCCCACAAAGCCCTCCTGTCAGGGTGTCCATATCCACAAAAGAAGAGAAGCCCTTATGGTACATTTCCTCTGGCTGCGGATGGAAAACCAACGCTGTTCCTGCCTCCCCGCATATTGCAGCATCTCGTTCCAAGTCCCTTGGATAGCTTGCTAAATCTTCCTTTGGCCCAAACTGCATTGGATTTACAAATACGCTGACAACTACCTTGTCATTTTCTGCTACGGCACGGTCAATCAAGCTTTTATGCCCCTCATGGAGATACCCCATTGTTGGTACCAGCCCAACAGAAATCCCCTGTTTTCTCCACTCTTTTACCTGATTTCTGACTTCTTGGATTGTTTCTACAATTTTCATGGCTTCCCCCTTCTTTTCAGCAAAAATAATTCCTTATTAATAAAGCTTTTCAATTACCTCATCCTCTATTTTATATGTGTGCTCCTGTGCCGGGAAAGTCCCTTCCCTAACTTCTTTTGCATAGTCAGAAAACGCCTTCTTCATAACTTCGCCAACTCCTGCAAATTGCTTTACAAACTTAGGGACATAATCATGAAACATGCCAAGCATATCCTGATATACCAAAACCTGCCCGTCGCATTCCCTGCCAGCTCCAATCCCAATTGTTGCAATATCAAGCTTTTCAGTAATTAACGCTGCAAGCTTTTCCGGAACACATTCCAGGACAACCGCAAATGCCCCTGCTGCCTGTACAGCCATCGCGTCATTCAGCAGCTTCTTTGCAGCTTCCTCACTTTTCCCCTGCACCTTAAATCCCCCAAATGCATTTATGGATTGCGGGGTAAGCCCTAGATGTGCCATAACCGGAATCCCAACTTCCGTAATCGCTTTAATCTGTAGGCAGGCGCTTTTCCCTCCCTCCAGCTTTACAGCATTTGCATGTCCTTCCTTTATCAGACGCCCTGCATTGATAACTGCATCATAAATAGATGCCTGGTAAGACATAAACGGCATATCTGCTACAACCATAGCTTCTTTCGCCCCTCTTGCAACTGCTGCGGTATGATGTATCATATCCTCCATAGTAACTGACAAAGTGTCATCATAACCTAGAATTACATTGCCAAGGGAATCCCCTACCAAGATTGAATCAATCCCTGCCTCATCCACCAGTTTGGCAGTTGAATAATCATATGCCGTAAGCATTGTAATTTTCTCATGGTTTTCTTTTGCACTCTGAAATGTACTAACCGTTTTTTTCATAATTTTCACCAAGCCCCAAGCGAAAATACTTACATTTTCATTTGAGGCACAAACACACAGGGTAAACGATGTGTGTTTGCATATTATCCTTTCCTCTTTTTTCTTTCACCCTTAACCCACACGCCACGCCTTATACAACTTAATTAGTTTGCAGATATCAATCCGCTTCAAACAGTTTCTATAAAAGATGGCTAAGCACAGTATAATCCTGGTTTGGATTTTTCTGCCTAGCAATAGCAAGCAACTCTTTCCCAATGCTCCTATATATCACTTCTGCATTCGTCCCCTGCAATACCTTTAAATGCTTTTGTACAGTCCCGGCATCATTTCGCTCTACCGGGCCTGTCAGCGCCTCTGCTGCCGGATGCCCTAACATCACCCTGACATTATTCTCCACAAGCGGACCTAAAAGCTGCCGCCCATCTGCTTCTGAAAAGCCACACTCACATAGCAGGTTAAGGCTGGCCTGGAAAAGCCCCACCATATAATTGCTGGCAAGCGCTGCCGCTGCATGATATTTCATTTTATCTTCTGCTTTTATAAGACATACTTTATGGCCAAGCCCTTCAAAGAGCTGGCGCATCTTCTGTATTGCCCCCTCCTGCCCTTCCATCGTAAGACAGGCTGCAGAAAACTTTTCATAGGATTTAAATTTGTCGCTGAATGCAAACATTGGATGAATCGAACAACCAGATGCACCAGTTGTCTCTATTCTAGAAAAAACATACGATGATAACGAACCACTAAAATGGCATACCAGTTTCCCCACTAAATTGTAATGGGCAATGCAATCCCATACCTTTGCAATCTCCCCATCAGGAGTTGTAATAAACAGGGTATCACTTGCTTCTACAATTGCCTTTATATCCTGGTATGCTTCCGTTTCTGTAAAATCTGCCGCACAAACGGCATGTCCATACGTTCGGCTGTAATAGCCGGACACAGCAATATGATTTTTACAAAGATACGCACCTAAAGACGTACCTACCTTTCCTGCGCCTATAATTCCAATTTTCAAATTACCACCTCGCTTCTGTGGTAATCCATCATCATCTGATGCAGTTTCCTTCCAGAATACCGCTCATCTTCCTGCAAAAGCCCATATACTTCCTGGCTTTGCCACTGGCATTATACCAGGATGGTAAAAGAGCCATTGCACAATTGTATGAATTATAGCATGTCAGAAACTATTATGCAATAGAGCAAAAAAAATTCCTCTTCACAGTGAAAATCACTCTGAAGAGGAGAGGGGTTTGAGGGGTATATCTTGTTACTGTTACAATTAGTAACTTGATAACAAAGCTAGTATACCACAAAAAGGACACTAATTGGACAACAAAAAGTTACAAATTTGATACATTTTTTTCTAATTTTTGCAACTTTTTCTTAAGAAAAAATTTAGAACCTTCGGTTTTTCTTAGGAAATAGGGACTTTTTCAGCTTTCTCCCATTTATTCCCCATTTTCACCATATTACATTTTTCGATAATCCACATTGTATAACACGTCCTATCCACCTATTTCATTTTTTGCTGAATCAGGTAACCGGTTGTATATTCTGCCCAACTATAGTTTGACATATACTCCCCCGAAAACTTCATCATGTCATTTGACTTACTTTTCAGGAAATCATAATAATCACATTTTACTTTGTTTGTATCAACCGCCAAACTATTCCACTGCCTTACAATAATATCTTCCGCCCCATATTCACGGAAGGTCTTTAACATCTGGCTGATAATTGTCTGTACCTGGTTCTTGACGGAGCGGTTATATTCCTTGTCTTCAAAAAGAATAGATGCAATCTCGGTATTTGATACCCCCGCCCCCCTCCGGTCAATTAAAAATGCAAACAGTTCTTCTGACTTGCTTCTTGGAAACTTTACCGGCCTGCCGCCCGCAAATACCTGAAATTTACCAAAAGTCTGTACTGTAACCTTATTCGTCCCTATTTCTTCTTTGTTTCCTTCCAGCACATCAATCTGGCACATCTTCATAGCTGACAATGCATTTTGGTGCGATTCCGGTGTTACCCCAGCACAGCATGATGCGTCAACCTGGATTATTTTTTCTGGAAAATGCGCCTTTAATAGCAATGCATTAGAAATCACGCAGATATCTGTACAAAGCCCAACAAGTTCTATTACTTCCTCCTCCCCTATAAGCCCTGGCAAAACTGTAGAACCGAAAGTCGGTTTTTCAACAATCTCCCCTGTAAACCCAGAAAGCTCTGGAATCAGCTCCCACCCTTCTGTCCCCCGAATACAATGTTTTACTGGAAGCTTCCCCCCCTCCTGCGTATCCAGGTATTCTTCCCCATGAGTATCTTTTGTAAAAATAATCCTTGTCCCTTGTTCCTTTTCCTTTTGCAGCTTCTCACAAAGCCTTGGCACAATTGCCTGTGCCTCACCAGTCCCCAAAGAGCCCGTCACAAAATCTACCTGCATATCAACCACAATAAATACCTTCTTCATTTTAGCCTCCCATTCTTTCTCCTCGTTCTCCCATTGTAACAGGAACAAGATAAAATGAACAGCCTTTGCATTTAATTTTTTACCGCTTTTCTACAATCCGGTAATATACGCGTGACGTAACTTTGTAAACCAGTATATAAATCAACAAAAATACCAGGACTGTCCCTACAGTACATCCCAAAAACAATTTAACATTTGTCAGATTCAACATCGACATAATATTTTTAATAATTGGGAATGCAAAACAGATATGCACCACTGCCATAATAATTGGCAAAAGGAATACCATCCGTATCTGACTGTTAATAATCTGGCTGATTTCTTTATTCGCAAGGCCGACTTTGCTCATAATCTGGAAATTACGCTGGTCTCCATAACCCTCGCTGATCTGTTTATAATAAATAATCAGCACTGTAGCAACTAGGAACAAAAACCCAATAAAGCCCCCGATAAACAATACGCTTGCATAAAGCCCAAGACTTTCTTGCCATGTTGAATAGTAATCCTCCACCAAATAAATATCCTCAATGCCCTTTTTCTTTAGATACCCCTTAACTTGGCTTCCATAAGCCTCTTTCCTCTCCCATTTTCCGTCCAAATCAAAGTCATAATTTTTATGGATTTGAAACCTCTGTTTTTCCTCCTCACCTTTTATCTTTCCATTGAGCTTTTGGCAGATTTCATCCATTTCCTTATAATCAGAAACCAGAAGAATCGCCTGCAAATATAATTTATTCCCAAATTTTTCGTTTACTGTCCCTTCATTTTGAACCTCTATCCTGACGCCATCCAGTTCAATCCTGCTGCCATTTATCCCTTCCTCTTTATTTATAATGAGAATCGGCGCATCCCCTTTCTGCTTTAAACTGCTTTTTGCCAGCATATTATACTCCTCTGTCAGCATTATCTGAAAGTTAAGTATATCCGAACTTGTGTAATCCACTAATTCTGATGAATTAAAACAATTCCCCTTTTCCCTGAAATACATCTTAGAATAACTAACATAACTTTCTACTGATTTAATGTCTACATCCATTTTTTGTGCAAGTTCTTCCGTGGCCTCTTTTAACTGCGCTGCAATTTGTTCTGGCTTTTGGATTTCCCCTTCTTTGCAAGAAATCGCAATACTTACATCTTTTGGATAACGGTATCTTTGTTCATCCTCCATCCCAATATAAAGAGAGACCGTAGTTGACAGCACAACAATCACCATTGTCACAAGTATGCATATGCTGGCAAGGCCCATAGCATTCTGCTTCATGCGGTACATCATACCGGAAACTGTAACAAAATGAGTTTTATGGTAATAGAACTCCTTATTTTTCTTTAACATCTTTAGCAGTACAATGCTTCCAGCCACAAACAAGTAGTATGTCCCAATAATTACCAGAATCACCGCCACAAAAAACATCCCAAGCGCCTGCAGCGGATTATCTGTTGTAAGTGCAATCTCATACCCAATCCCTAAAGCAACCACGCCAAGAAAAGCACGCAGCCATTTTGCCTTCGGCTCCCTTTCCCCCGCATTTGTTTCCCGCATCAAATCAACCGGCTTTAACCTTGCAGCCTTTAAAAGGTTCTGTAAAACTGCCGCTGCAAATACCACGCCAAATACAAGTACCGTAACCACGACGGCCAGCGGTGAAACAAAAAAAGAAAACTTTGGATCCAGCCCAATCATATTGATCAATACCAAAAAAAGCAGCTTAGAAAAAATAATCCCAAAAATAAGCCCGGCTGCAATCCCTCCAATTGCTACAATCGCAATTTCCCAGGTTATCACCTTTGCAATATGTTTCTTCTCCATTCCAAGTACATTATATAGCCCTAATTCCCGTGTTCTCTGCTTCATAAGGAAACTATTCGTATAAAAAATAATAATTACAGAAATAATCCCGGCAACCCAAACCCCAAACCCCAGAATCTGGCTCATATATGACGCCCCATAATATAACCCATCTGACTGGAGCTCAATCGCCAGCAGCATATAAAACATCGCTACCATAGCAATTGCCGACAATAGAAATGGGAAAAATGCATTTTTATTTTTCCTGATATTCGTAAACGCTAACTTCAAATATAACCCTCTTTTCATGCCTCTCCTCCCTGCGCTAACAAAAGCGTCAATGTATCTGAAATCTTTTTATACATCATGTCGTTTGTCATATCCCCACGGTAAATCTGATGGTAAATTTCACCATCCTTGATAAACAGAACCCTTCCTGCCCTTGCAGCGGCAGCAGTCGAATGTGTTACCATAACAATGCTCTGCCCGCTCTGGTGGATATTTTCAAAAGCATCCAGCAAATCCGCCGTAGATTTGGAATCCAAAGCCCCTGTTGGCTCATCTGCTAAAATCAGTTCCGGCTCTGTAATAATTGCACGGCATACTGCTGCACGCTGCTTCTGTCCGCCAGAAACCTCATAGGGATATTTGTCTAAAAGCTTCTCAATATGGACACGTTTTGCCACCTCATGCAGCTTTGGCGCAATCGCACCATATTTTTCTCCAGCAAGTACAAGCGGCAGGCAAATATTATCACCTAAGCTAAAGCTGTCAAGTAAATTAAAATCCTGAAAAACAAACCCCAAATGCTCCCTCCGGAACTTCGCCAGCTCACTATCTTTTACCTGGCTGAGCTCCTTCCCATTTAACTGAATTGAACCATCCGTCGGTTTATCAATAGAAGCCAATACATTTAACAGAGTCGTTTTCCCACTCCCTGACTCTCCCATAATCGCCAGATATTCCCCCTGTTCCACCGAAAACGTAATATTATGCAGCGCCTCCACTTTATTGCCGCCAAAACGAGTTGTATATACTTTTTTTACATTCCTAACATCTAATAATGTCATCCTTTCCCCTCCTAAACTTGTAAGATTCTGTGAATTGTTACTGTACCCATTATAATAAAAAAAGAAATGCAATGCCTTAACTTTGGCTTACATTTCTAGATAATAACCTTACAAAGTTGTAAGGTTGGAAATCTTTCCCTTGCTTTTCCCGGACAATAGCATTAATATTAAAATAGTTTATTTCCTAGAGCGCATTTAAAATGATTAGAATAAAGGAGGGACTGCCATGGTATACAAATGCAGCGTATGCGGCTATCTATTTGATGAAGAAAAAGAGGGGAAATCTTTTTCTGACTTAACCGAATGCCCATTATGCAAACAACCAATGGATAAATTTGAGATAATATCTTCAGAGGAAACGAAAGATTCTGTTCCCGAAAAACCACTCAATTTAGATTATCCAAAGGAAACTAAGAAAACAGACAGCAATTACCGTTATATGAAAGAAATCCACGAGATGGCTGTCACTGGAAAATCTGCGATAGAAGCAATGGGGACGCAAATGAAAATGCCGGATTGGGACGATATCCTTATCCTTGGCGCACAGCTAAACCCACCACCTTTGGATGAATCAGCTGACGTATCATTAAAAACAGTAATCGGAAAAAACGCCAAAAAGCCAATGGCCATTGACATGCCCGTATATATTTCACATATGTCATTCGGAGCCCTATCCAAAGAAACAAAAATAGCCCTTGCAAAAGGAAGTGCCCTTGCAGGAACAGCGATGTGCAGCGGAGAAGGCGGAATCCTCCCAGAAGAAAAAGAGGCTTCTTTCAGATACATATTTGAGTATGTCCCAAACTTATATAGTGTAACAGATGAAAACCTGCAATCTTCAGATGCCATAGAAATCAAAATCGGGCAGGGGACAAAACCAGGAATGGGCGGTCATCTGCCCGGCAGCAAGGTTACGCCCGAAATCGCCGCAATCCGTAATAAACCGCTTGGGCAGGATATTATAAGCCCTTCTAGAATCCCGGGAATCCATACAAAAGAAGATTTGAAAAAACTGGTGGAGAACTTACGAGAGCGCAGTGGCGGCAGGCCAATAGGAATTAAAATTGCTGCCGGAAAAATAGAAAAGGATTTGGAATACTGTGTATTTGCAGAACCAGATTTTATAACAATCGATGGAAGAGGCGGGGCAACTGGCGCATCCCCTGCCATTATAAGGGATTCTACAAGCGTACCGACCATCTATGCCCTTTACCGTGCAAGAAAATACCTTGATTCTGTAAAATCAGATATTTCTTTAGTAATTACAGGAGGTCTCCGGGTTTCTTCTGATTTTGCAAAAGCAATCGCAATGGGGGCTGACGCAGTTGCAATCGCATCTGCTGCAATGGTTGCTGCTGCCTGCCAGCAATACCGCATCTGTGGAACAGGAATGTGCCCTGTCGGCATGGCAACACAAGAACCCGAACTTAGGGAACGTCTCCTGATTGAAGCAGCCTCCCAAAGAGTAGCAAACTATCTCGCTTGTTCTGCGGAAGAATTACGGACATTTGCAAGAATTACAGGACACAGCAGGATCCATGAATTGTCATCAGAAGATTTATGCACTATCAATAGGGAGATATCTGAATATACAAATATTGCCCATTCCTAATGACAGAGCCAATCAGATCATGGCAACAAGATAATATAAATTTATTATTTAAATGAAAAGGAGAGTAGTGCAACCATCCACAAAGCTATTTTGAAATAAGTGCAGAAAACTACTAAATAATGTATTGCCCTTACACAAACAACTGCCGGAATGCCGCATAAATATCTATGCGGCATTCCGGCGATACAGCTAAACGATAAGGGCTGCATCTACATCATTATCTTTTCTACGATTCTTTTTCCTGGCAAAACATTTTTTTATCAAATTCTGGATTAAAATAATAATAATTCTTAGAATCTAGTTTTTGCTTTGTCATCTCCAACGCCTCACCAAAACGCTGAAAATGAACAATTTCCCTGGCACGGAGGAACTTTAAAGGCTCCCTTACATCAGGGTCCTCAATTACCCGCAAAAGGTTCTCATAAACTGTCCTAGCCTTTTGCTCTGCTGCCAAGTCTTCATATAAGTCAGCCATCGCATCGCCTTTCGACTGAAATTCCAATGACGTAAATGGGACTCCTGCTGCCGCCTGTGGCCACAGCCCCGCAGTATGGTCAATATAATAAGCGTCAAAACCGGCTGTTTTAGCTTCCTCTGGCGTAAGGTTTTTCGTAAGCTGGTAAACCATTGCACAGATAATTTCCATATGGTTAATTTCCTCTGTGCCAATATCTGTCATCAGCCCGCCTACCTTCTTAACCGGCATAGAGTACCGTTGCGCAAGATAACGCATGGAAGCAGACAACTCGCCGTCCGGCCCGCCATATTGGCTAATAATTAACTGCGCTGTTTTAGGGCAGGTTTTACGGATTTTAACAGGAAATTGTAAACGTTTTTCATAGCACCACATCAGACATGCCCTCCTTCCCAAGGAACAGGGCCTTCTGCCCATCCATAGTCCTCTGTATCCGGCGTACCGGTTATCATAGAACTTTGTGTTAATGGATTATATTGCTTTGCATAATCTGCCAACAGCCCTAGCCTTTTTTCGGTTAACTCTTTAAATAGTGCCAATCCATTTTTACAGCCTGGATGGGTATCTAAATAAAGTGTTAAGTCATTAATCGCAAAACTAACTGCATTTATTTGGTTTAACTGTTTCGCCTGTTCTGACTGCCCTTCTGCATTACAGATAGAACATGGGATATTTTCTGCTTTATAAAATTCCAGGTTCAGGCAGGGAAAAATGGTTCCATTTGATAATGCAGTTTCCAAATCATATGGCTCACACCACTCCTGCTGTGGGACAGATGCCATAGCAAGCGTTTCGCCAGTACTGCAGCAATTATCTAAAAAGCCCATAAATGCCTCCTTTCAATGCCATTACACAACTAAAGGTTACATCATTTATTTTGGGCAGATAATATAGTTCTATGATACAAAATTTTTGGAAAATTAATTAACAGGCCGCTGTACCAACTTATCGGCTTCTTTACAAATTTTTTGGAACTCCTCCCACTTTTCCTCTTTTGAATCCCCATGAATGCCATCAAGAACTTGCGCATAAGCCGCTGCCAAATGCCCTTCTTTCTCCCCAAAAAGCCATTCCTTTGGAAACTTTATACATTTCTCTTGAAATATCGTACCATACATGACAAGAACTGCCATAAAGCCATTCAAATTATTTGGATGAAAATCATTTTCCATATGAAGCTCTTCATAATTATAAGACATTTCCGAAAGAGCATCTATCATCTGCCCTTTTGGTACCAAGCCTATATGACTCTCTTTTAACTTCTGGTAATCAGAATCCTGCATTTGTTCATTGTCGCCGTCATACATATAATAGTAAAAAGACGCATCTTTTTTACACCATGCTACTAATTCCCGGATAGCCTTTAATGTTTCCATCCCCTGCCATCCGCCGTAATCCTGAAAAACTACAATATCCACTTTTTTCAGGCTTTTTTTAATTTCTTTTTTTCCTATAAATCCTCCTGCGGCATAATCGCTAAGACGGGCTCCTCCCCAGGTTAATTTTTCTACCGAAATTTTTCTTCCAAACCCTGCGGCATAATCTATAAAAAAATCTGCCTGGTTGCCATAATCAATCAAACTGTTTCCCACAAAGCAAACCCGTGTATTCTCTTGTTCTGTTTCCTGCTTTCTTGTATCAGAAGATGCCGGCAATGAAGTTTCACTCTCTTTCCCAACAGGAGAGGCGCTTTCTTTTTGTACCTCTGAAGCTGTTCCCCTGTTTCGCTCAGTTTTCCCACATCCTGCCATGGCAATGCAACATATCGCCAATAATACAATGACATTACATCTTTTCTTCATATTTTCCTGTCCCTTCTTATATCTTCTTCCTGCTGCCACATATTATGTATCCCCCGTAAGCGGCGGCAAAGGCACGAAAGACAACGTAGATTGGCATGAATAGCACATCCTATAAAACAAAAAATACCACAAAGTTCATCCCATAGAACTTTGCGGTACTTCATAGCAAGCAGCTGACGGGAGTCGAACCCGCCTCCTCAGCTTGGGAAGCTGATATACTACCGATGTACTACAACTGCATAACACCTTATGGACAATACTATACCACATTTTAGCAAGTTCGTCAAATTAATTATTGCACTTTATAAAAAATTTATACTTTTAAGTTACTATTCACAGCCAATCGTAGCCGGACTTAAGGAAATAAAAAATATCTTCC
>CAJUJR010000015.1 GCA_910586605.1 uncultured Lachnospiraceae bacterium
AAGATATTTTTTATTTCCTTAAGTCCGGCTACGATTGGCTGTGAATAGTAACTTACTATTACTAAGGCTAAATCTAGAAAATAGCCAAATTCGCCGTGCTTATGCCTGCACACAAAATTTTTTAAAATATGGCACGGAATCCCCCTAATCTATCTATCCTGTGTTATAATGTCTATGTAATAATGTGAAATTGTAACCTTTTACCTGTTCATTCATACTATAATGATAAAGGGGGATTTCTTTTATGAAGATATGTTACCTGAAAATCAAAAACTTCAAATCTATCCGGGAACTGGAAATTAAAGATATTGAAAACGCCCTGATTTTAGTTGGAAAAAACAATACCGGGAAAACAGCGGTAATCGACGCCCTGCTTCTGGTCGCAAACATGCATAAAGTTGAACCATATGAATGGTTAGATAAAAACCGCCCTATTGAAATTTCAATCCAGATTGAATTTACCAAAAATGATTTAAGCGACTACCACACAAGGGGCATTATCAGCAAAATGCATAGCTACGAAGCATGGTTTGAAGAATTCCAGGCAGCGTTCCCATCTTTTCAGGATAACATTATTTCATTTACCTGTCAGGTTAGCCCGCAGAATTATATTCGCTACAATGACGGATACCAAAAAAACAACCCTTATATATTAGATATATTTCCAAAAATATACCACATCGACCAAACCCGAAATCTCGAGGCGCTGCAGAGCGATGTATTCAGCTTCTACGACAAAGAATCCTTCCAGAAATTAAAGGATAACAGATGTACATTTGACCCTGCCAAAACCTGTAACCGCTGTTTCCAGTGCATTGGCTTAATCAATAAAAAAGCACCGGAGGAGCTGACCCTTTTTGAAACTGCGCGCCTCTTACAATACAAACTGTTCCATACAAAGCTGCATGAATTTGCCAGGAAAGTGAACGCCCATTTCCAGGCAAACGGAAGCCCTTCCCAGGAAATCCAATATGTACAGGATTATGATTTAAATAGCCTGCTCCATATTAATACCGTCGTTTACAATAAAATGCGCGGCGGCTCTGTCGGACCGATTAACCTGCTCAGTGAAGGCATCCGGAGTATTTATGCACTCTCTTTGCTGGAAACATATATTGAAGAAGACGGTACCCTTCCTAGCATTATTATAATGGAAGACCCAGAAATTTATCTTCATCCGCAGCTCCAGAAAATGGCAAGTGAAATTTTTTTCCGCCTTTCCAAAAAAAACCAGGTTATCTTTTCCACACATTCACCAAACCTGATTTTCAATTTTTCCAGCCGGCAGATTAAAGAAGTTGTATTGGATGAGGAATACTATACAATTGTCAAAGAAAACACAAATGTAGACGTCATCCTAGATGACCTTGGCTATACGGCAAATGATTTAATGAATGTAAGTTTTGTTTTTATTGTAGAAGGAAAACAGGACAGCAACCGGCTTCCTCTTTTACTGGAAAAATATTATTCCGAAATCTATGATGAAAATGGAAATTTACAGCGTATTACAATTATTCCTACAAATAGCTGTACAAATATCAAAACTTATGCTAACCTAAAATATATTAATAAATTGTATTTAAAAGACCAGTTTTTAATGATACGGGACAGCGACGGCAAAAATCCAAAATATCTCAAAAAACAACTTTGCAGCTATTATGAACAGCGCGCAAAAGAAGATATTGGAAACCTTCCACACGTTGAACCCAAAAATGTACTGATATTAAAATATTATTCTTTTGAAAATTATTTCCTTGACCCGAAAGTTATGGTAAAAATTGGCGTCATTAAATCAGAAGAAGATTTTTATAATATTTTGTATAAGAAATTTAAAGATTACCTGTTCCGCTTAAACAGCGTGAAAAAACTACAGCGCAATAAAAATATCCGTTTTAAAAGCAAACAGGATATCAAAGATAACATAGAAGATATCAAAACATATGTCCGCGGCCATAATCTCTTTGATATATTTTATGGACGTTACCATGGAACAGACGAACAGGAAATTTTAAAAAAATACATTGATGTTGCGCCAAGGGAAACCTTCCAGGATATCTTTGACGCTATTGATTCCTTCGTCTATTTTGAAAACAGAAAAAAATAATAAAAATGTGTCAAAAACATGGCACACAAATGTTTTGTTATTGACATATCAAATGTTTCGTTTATAATAATAATACTATAATGAGGAAAAGTAGATAATAAAATTGGATTTAATGAGGTGCAATATGGAAAATCAATATATTATCAAGGGCGGTACACCTTTATATGGAGAAGTAACCATTAGTGGTGCCAAAAACGCCGCGCTTGGCATCCTTGCAGCAGCGATTATGACCGATGAGACTGTTACGATAGATAATTTACCTGATGTCAGAGATATAAATGTTTTGTTAAATGCCATAGAGGGAATTGGCGCCACAGTTCACCGGGTTGATTCCCATACAGTTGAAATCAACGGGAGCACTATTACAGATGTTTCTATTGATTATGACTCAATCCGTAAAATCCGCGCTTCTTATTATCTCTTAGGTGCGCTTCTTGGCAAATATTCCAAAGCACAGGTAGCACTACCAGGCGGCTGTGATATCGGAAGCCGTCCAATTGACCAGCATCTAAAGGGATTCCGTGCCCTGGGGGCTACTGTCAATATTGAATATGGCATGATAAATACACATGCAGGCCACCTTGTAGGAAGCCATATTTTCCTTGATGTCGTTTCTGTTGGGGCAACCATCAATATTATGTTGGCTGCCTGTATGGCAGAAGGAAGAACCGTAATTGAAAATGTGGCAAAAGAACCACATATTGTTGATGTGGCTAACTTTTTAAATAGCATGGGTGCCGATATCAAAGGTGCTGGTACAGATAAAATCCGTATCCGTGGCGTAGAACGGCTTCATGCAAGCGAATATTCCATTATCCCAGACCAGATTGAAGCTGGAACCTTTATGGCGGCAGCGGCAGCAACAAAGGGAAGCGTCCTGATTAAAAATGTCATTCCAAAGCATTTAGAAGCAATTTCTGTGAAATTAGTTGAAATCGGGGCGGTTGTAGAAGAATTTGATGATGCAGTCCGCGTATCTGCTAACGGGCGTTTACGCCATACACAGATAAAAACACTGCCATATCCTGGTTTCCCTACAGATATGCAGCCGCAAATTGCTACGCTTCTTGCATTATCAGATGGAACAAGTACAATAACAGAAAGTATTTTTGAAAACCGTTTCAAATATGTTGATGAATTAGCACGCATGGGCGCTTCAATAAAGGTAGAAGGCAATGTAGCCATTATCGAAGGCGTAGAAGAATTTACCGGCGCTACTATCAGCGCCCCGGATTTACGTGCAGGGGCTGCACTGGTTGTAGCAGGGCTGGTAGCTGACGGTTATACCACTGTAGATTCTATCCAGTACATTGAACGGGGTTATGAATGTTTTGAAAATAAATTAAGAGAACTCGGTGCTTCTATCGAAAAAATCCCGGTAGACGATGAAAGGGCAATCCAAAAATTCAAATTAAAAGCAGTATAAACTAATATGAAAAAGCCAGTTTCCAACGACCGTCATAAGAAATATGCCTCCTGTGATGGTCGTTTTTGTTTGCAAATGCACCTGAAAGAGCGTATAATCATAATAGCTTTTCTATAATAATAAAAGGGGGTATGTGATTGTGGACCTAAAAATCACAAATTTACAACAGCTTTTACAGACAGAACAAAAAGCGCCTGCTGCAGAAGCAGATAGTTCCTTTCGGTTTGCCCTATTAAGCAGCCTGGAAGAAAACGAATTACAGTCACAGCTTTCCCTTATGATGGAAGATATTATACAGCAGGGCGACAAACTCGGCAAAAGGATGGATGTGCGTGACTTGAAACAATACCGCAAACTGATTCAAGAATTTATGAATGAGATTGCAACCCATACACACCAATTTAGCCGTGAAAATTTCCTTGACCGGAAAGGGCGCCACCGTGTATATGGAATCGTCAAGAAAATAAACCAGACGTTAGATGAACTGGCAGAAGAACTATTAAGGGAAGAAAAAGACCATATTGCAATTCTAAGTAAGATAGATGAAATCAAAGGCCTTATTTTGGATATATTTACCTGACGGTGCCTTTCCAGGCTCGAAAACACCTCACAAGGCAGGCCACAAAAACATTTTATGTTATATAAACAGGAGGGGGATATTATGGCAAATTTTAAAGATATTGTCGGACAAAACCAAATAAAAAAACATTTTCAGGAAAGTATAAAAAAGAGAAGCCTTTCCCATTCTTATATTATCAATGGGGAAGCTGGCTCCGGCAGGCATCTTTTATCATCTGCACTTGCAAAATCCCTCCTCTGTGAAAACAGAACCAAGCAGGGTGATGCCTGCGGGACATGCAAATCCTGCATTCAGGTTGATTCTGGAAGCCATCCTGATATACACTTTATCACCCATGAAAAGCTCAGTATTGGTATTGATGATATACGGAGCCAGTTAATCAATGATATTGCAATTAAGCCATACAGCGGCCAATATAAAATTTATGTTATAGCAGAAGCAAACAAAATGACAGAACAGGCACAAAACGCACTTTTAAAAACAATTGAAGAGCCGCCAGAATATGCCATTATATTGCTTCTGACAGAAAACGCACAAAATCTCCTGCCTACAATTACCTCACGCTGTATTACATTAAATACAGAACCACTTGGGCAGGAAGCAATTGTGGAATATTTGGTAAAAAACCTGCAAATGGAACCAGAACGTGCAAAAATTGCCGCTGGCTTTTGCCAGGGGAATGTTGGAAAAGCAATCCATTTTGCTTCTTCCGAAGATTTTCAGGAAATGAAGCAGGATACCCTGCAACTTCTGAAAAAAATAGACGATATTGATATTTCTTTAATCATGGCCATGATTAAAGAACTTTCCCTGAGAAAAGGAAAGATTAATGAATATTTGGATTTAATGCTTCTGTGGTACCGTGATGTTTTAATGTTTAAAGTTACAAAAGACGCCAATATCCTGCTTTACCGTGAAGAATATAAGGCCATATCACAGCAGGCTAGCATCCGGAATTATGAAGATATTGAAAAAATTATCAAAGCAATTGACAAAGCAAAAATCCGCCTGAACGCCAATGTTAATTTTGAAACAGCAATTGAACTACTTCTTTTAACCATTAAGGAATAGGAAAGGAATATATAATAATATGACACTTATAATTGGAGTCCGTTTTAGAAAATCGGGAAAGGTATATTATTTTGCCCCGGATAACCTTCCAATCAAAAAAGATGACCATGTAATCGTAGAGACTGCACGCGGCATAGAATATGGAACCGTAGTCCTCGGACCGCGGGAAGTGGAAGATGACAAGGTAATCCAGCCATTAAAAAGCGTTATCCGTATCGCTACTCCTGAGGATGATGAAATCAGCCAGGAAAATGAAATCAGAGAAAAAAACGCATACAAAGTCTGCCTGGAGAAAATTTCAAAACATGGCCTGGATATGAAACTAATTGATTCAGAATATACTTTTGACCGGAATAAGCTCCTTTTCTATTTTACGGCAGATGGAAGGATTGATTTCCGCGAACTGGTAAAAGACCTTGCTTCCGTATTCCGTACCCGTATTGAGCTCCGGCAGATTGGAGTGCGTGATGAAACAAAAATACTTGGCGGCATTGCCATCTGTGGACGTCCTCTCTGTTGCCACTCCTATCTGTCCGATTTTGCGCCAGTCTCCATCAAAATGGCAAAAGAGCAAAACCTTTCCTTAAACCCATCAAAAATTTCGGGCGTCTGCGGGCGTCTAATGTGCTGTTTAAAAAATGAAGAAGAAGCTTATGAATATCTAAATAAAATCCTTCCGCATATTGGCACAAAAGTAAAGACAATTGATGGATATCAGGGAGAAGTCCAAAGCGTCAGCGTCCTAAAACAGCGTGTAAAAGTCCTCTTAATGCACGAAGATGATGAGCGGGAAGTAAGGGAATACCATGTCAATGAACTGCAATTTGACAAAAAGGGGCATTTTTCAAATGCACCAGTTGCAGCAGCCCTTCCAGATGAAGAATTAGATGAAAATGCATTACGGGAATTAGAACAATTAGAAAAAGAAGATTTGGAAGATGCTTCTACAGAAAAAGCCTCTCCACAAAAATCCCGTTATGAAAATAAAAAGAAACATTACAATTACAATAAAAACAACTATCAAAATGAAACAAATCATGAACCACAAAACCTGAATGATGAGGAAGAGCATAAGAAATACCGGAAAAAGTATTATAATAACCGAAGCCAGAACCAGAATAACCGTAGTTCCCATTATCATTCCAACAACAAAAACAGCTACCACAGTAACAAAAGCTACAATAAAAGCTATCATAAAAGCAGTGAACACCACTCACAGGGATATTAACCAATGAATACAAAAACCTGCCTCTATCCGGATGAACGTCTGGATGATTTACAAAGGAATGGTTATAAAATTATACAAAATCCAAATAAATTCTGCTTCGGCATAGATGCTGTACTTCTGTCTGGCTTTGCAGATATAAAAAAAGGAAGCCGTGTCCTGGATCTTGGGACTGGGACAGGCATCCTGCCAATACTGCTTGCTGCCAAGACAGAAGCAAAATCCTTTGAAGGGTTGGAAATCCAGGAAGAAAGTGCAGATATGGCAAGAAGGAGCGTCGCCTATAACGGCTTGCAAGAACTTATCCATATCACCACAGGAAATATTGCTGAAGCATCCTCACTCTTTGGATGCTCTTCTTTTGATGCAGTTGTAACCAATCCTCCCTATATGAACGATAAACATGGCCTTAAAAATCCAGACATGGCAAAAGCAATTGCCCGCCATGAGATTTTATGCAGCCTAGAGGATGTCGTCCGTGAAAGTTCCAGGGTATTACAGCCCAAAAAAAGCCTGTTTATGGTTCACCGCCCATTTCGCTTGGCAGAAATCTTCCAAACGCTTCAAAAACACCATATGGAGCCAAAAAGGATGCGGCTAATCCACCCTTATCTGAAAAAAGAACCCAATATGGTTTTAATTGAAGCCGTAAAAGATGGCAATCCCATGATAAAAATAGAACCACCGCTTATTGTCTATAAAAGCCCTGGAGTTTATACAAAGGAAATTCTGGAGCTGTACCGTTTTTAAATAACAAAAAAGGAAAAATTATGGCAGGAACATTATATTTATGCGCAACCCCAATCGGGAATCTTGAAGATATTACATTCCGTGTACTGCGTACTCTGGAAGAAGTTGATTTAATTGCTGCGGAAGATACCCGCAATACGATAAAACTATTAAATCATTTTGAAATTAAAACCCCTATGACCAGTTACCACGAATACAATAAAATTGACAAAGCAGCTTACCTTATCCAAAAACTTTCAGAGGGGATGGATATTGCATTAGTAACCGATGCAGGAACGCCAGGCATATCCGACCCTGGTGAAGAAATTGTACGGCAGGCATATGCTTCTGGCATATCTGTTACTTCCCTGCCTGGATCCTGCGCCTGTGTTACAGCGCTTACCTTATCTGGCTTGCCTACTCGCCGTTTTGCCTTTGAAGCTTTCCTTCCCCATGCAAAAAAAGAACGCAAAACAATCCTAGATTCCTTAAAAACGGAAACCAGGACAATTATACTCTATGAAGCGCCCCACCATTTAAAAAGCACATTATCAGAGCTTTATGAAGCCCTTGGGGAACGGAAAATTACACTATGTAAAGAATTGACTAAACTCCATGAAACGGTTATCCCCACTACGATTTCTGCTGCAATAGAAACCTTTAAACAGCAAGATCCAAAAGGAGAATATGTCCTGGTTATTGATGGAATCAGACAGGAAACTTTAGATGCAATTGAACAAGAAAAATGGAAGAACCTTTCTGTCAGGGAACATTTTGAATACTATCTTACACAGGGTTTTGACAGAAAAGAATCCATGAAAAAGGCCGCACAGGACAGAGGTGTTTCCAAAAGGGAAATTTATCAGGTTATCAATAAAAATGAATAATTTTTTCTAATTCTGGAAGAATATATAATATAACATTACAATTCATGGTTAATTCCGATAAAAAAAATTATATAGCCATGAATAGCAACGATGGAACGATTCATCCAGAAAGGAAGTGCCCATATGATGAAACAATTATTTACTGGCAGACGGCCAATATTTTTCCTGACCCTGTGCCTGACCTTTTTATTCTGGCTTTTTTTGCTGGCACATACAGTAATCACCCAATTTACTTCTCTGTCACAGAAAACAATTCCTGCATTTTTAAATACAGAAACTATCCAGCAAACCACCCTGGAATCACTTTTCTCCGAAGCAGAAATTTTAAATAAAACAACAGCAAGAATCCCCCTGTCCGCCGTTCCTGGCTGCCAGCCCAAAAGACTGCCAGGGCAAAACTCCATTCTGTCCTTATTAAATCAATATGACGGGAAACTCCAATTGATTTCCTGCCACAGGGAAAAAAATTATACAGACTTCTATTTTTATAGCCCAAAAGTCAACCAATACTGCCAGCCAGCCTCTTTTGGTAATTTTAATTTACAAACAGCAGTAACAGATAAATATGTCTATTTTGGAATTCCCCTAATCCAATATGATTTCTAATTACATTTCCCAAGGTTACGCTTATGGCAGTTTCTTCTCTCCCTCCGGTATGACATTTCATTACAAACCATCATCTGTATTAATGCACACATCCAGCGGTTACTAATTTCCTCCTGGTATTTACAGTCTACATTTTTACAGATATTTTTTGCCATCGCCTCAATACATACTTTATCAGGATATTCATCATACATAAGGCTGCCGTCATATTCCATCTGGTCGCACCGGTCTTCAATAATTTGCTGGATTTCCATCACCTCTGTAGGATAGAGATAACGGTTATCCAAAGAAAAATCCTCATCTTTTATCTGCGCCAATTCCAATGGGAATGTCATAGAACTTCCCATTGGATAGATACATTGCTTCATTTTCTGTATCCTCCTTTTTTATTTATAATTTTCTTCTATATTTCCAATATTTGATTACTGCCGTTTCAGCCACATACGCATAACCCAAAGAATCAGTTATGTTTTTCTAATCATATTTTATGATATTTTTTTAAAATAGTTCCTTCTGCCGTTGCCTTTTTTCATCAAAAATATTATACTCTTAAAAAGAATACAATAAGGTTACTTAAGTTTGGCACAATTATACGGAGTTTTTAAAATACACTTTCAAAAAAATAATTTTACTTTGTACCACTTAGGCAAAACCGGAAATGGAGTAATTTTGAAACACTTATATAAATTTATTGCACTTTTCTTTTTATTTGCTGCCTCACTGTTTTTCTTTAGCGGCAATATCCCTGAAATTTCTGTTGAAACAACGACTGCCACCAGTTTACAGGCTTCTACCTTTCCTATGGTATACTTACAGGTTGGGAAATATACAGTAAATACGCTTCATGGTTTCAGCAGTGAAATAGACAGCGGCAAAGTTAGGGAATCCATTACACCCCTCGACTCTAAAAAAACGCTTAAAGTAAAAATCCAGCAAAATGAATCCAAAATTAAAAAACTGGATTATTCCCTGCGAGATATTGCCAATGACAAAACAACAGAAACCAATTCCTTAACAGCATTTAAAACAGAAAAAGGATACCGGACTGCTATTATAAAAATCAGCCAGGGACTTGATACCAGCGTTGAATATGGATTCCAGATTACACTTACAACAAGCAGCAGTAAGAAAATCCATTTTTTTACAAGGATTAAATATTACAGCAATGATTGCTTTCTATCTCAAAAATTGGATTTCGTAAAAAACTTCCATAATGCAACTTTTGACAAAAGTTCATCCTTTGATATTTCTCCTTACTTAGAAGCAAATACAAGCGATGACTCCACTTTTGCAAATGTATCAATTAATTCCAGCAAATCCTTAATTACTTGGAAGAAATTAAAGCCAAAAAAGCTGACTGCTGTAATTCCGACAATAAAAGAAATCAATATTGAGACGGCTGCAGTATCTCAGGATTACTATATCCAAGCAGAAACTGATTCTGGTACAGAAATATATCATATAAAAGAATTTTACAGAGTCCGATATTCTGGGAACCGGCTGTATTTGCTTGCATTTAACCGCAAAATGGAATCTTTCTTTGACCCAAAATTAATTTCTTTAAAAAGAAGTGAATTTAAAATTGGCGTAACAAACCAAAAAGACTTAAACATTACCTCCAGTGATTCCAATAAAAAATTTGCTTTTGTACGAAATGGAAGCCTCTGGTATTATGATTTAAAGAAAAATAAACTAACGTCCGTTTTCTCTTTTGCACAGAATCCTGATGACTATTTAAGGGAAAATTACGACCAGCATGATATTAAAATATTGAAAGTAGACAACGATGGAAATATCAGTTTTATCCTATATGGATATATGAATTGTGGAGACTATGAGGGGCGCGTTGGCATCCTGCTCTATGATTACGACCAGAAAAGCAACCGTATTATTGAGAGGGTATATATCCCCCTTATTACAACCTATCAGCAATTAAAAGAAGACCTTGGGGATTTTTCTTATGTAAACGATAAGAATATTTTCTATTTTTCATTAAACAACAGGGTGTATGCATATAATATGTCCTCCAAACGTTATGATATACTAACTGAAAATGCTTCCAGAGACCGTTTCTCCATGTTAAAAGAAGCAAAATGTTTTGTCTGGTCGAACCTTAATAAAAACGGCCAGGCTGATAATATTACAATCCTTGATCTAGATACCTCCAAAAGGCTTACGGTATCTTCCCCTAAAAACCAAAGTATTGTAGTATTGGGCACAATAGACGCCAATCTTGTATATGGTTTTGTCAAAAATAAAGACATATACGAGTCGACAACAGGCGGTGTCGTCCGGCCTGCATATAAACTGATTATTTCTGACTGTAAAGGAAACGTACTCCGGGAATATAAAGCCAAAAACCGTTTTGTTGTCAACGCTACCGTAGAAGATAATGTTATCCAACTGAAACGGGTACAGAAAAGAAATGGTAAGTTCGTAAAAACAAAAGGCGATACCATAATGAACCAAAAGGACAATAAAATACAGTCTTTTGATTTGACAACACGCGTTACACAAAAAATGCTGACAGAAAAATATATTTCTCTTCCTGCAGGTTTTGTTATGAAAAAAAAGCCGGAAACCATTGCTACAAAATGCGTAATGGTTACAGAAAATACCACGCTCCACCTATCAGGAGATGGCAAACCTACTTCTGTAAAATATTATATATATGCGAATGGGGAAATAACACAGTCAACAACAAGTGCAAAAGATGCCATTATTACAGCAGACAGCCAAATGGGTGTTGTAATGGACAGCAAGTCCCATATTGTATGGGAACGGGGAGGAAAGTTTTTAAGCAAGCAACTATCCAATATCAGTTACCCACACGGCACCTCGTCCAGCATAAAAGCATGTACCCAAATGCTTTTACAAGCAGCACAGGTTACAACAACCACTTCAGACCTAAAAGGGACGTCAATTTTATCTATGCTGAAAGAATATCTAGAACAGCCCGTCAGTTTATCAGGCTGTACTCTAGATGAAATCCTTTACTTTGTAAGTGGGGAAAAGCCTGTAATTGGTATGCTTGATTCTAACCATGCCGTACTAATTACGGAATACACTTCCTCCACCGTCAGTTGGATGGATCCTGTTACGCAACATAAAAGAACGCTTTCCCTGACAGCAGCAGACCGTATGTTTAAAGAAGCAGGTTATAAATTTGTAAGCTATGTTTCTAATTAACCTATAGGGCGTGCGTAGGTTTTGTTATATATTACCAAAACCTACACACGTTTTTTTGTTATTTTTCCTATAGATTTTTATACTTATGTAATGTAAACTAAATACAGATTTGAAGCAGGGAAAGGACACCTATGAAAGCCATTTCCTATCTTATCCCTTTAATATTAAGTATTCTCTGTTTGCTATATCTCCTATTTTACCCATATCAAAGAGATACCTTTGAGTATAATTTCACAGCAAAGGTACTTGCAAAAGAGAGCCGTCATAGCACCATTACCAATGCAATTTCCCTTTCATCGGGCATAACCCATAAAGAAACACTAGAAGCCTATGAAAAATATTACTACTATGTTTCCAACCAGAAAAGTATTTCAATTAAAATAATATCAAATCAAATCCAGTACCTGAAAATAGAATTACTATCTGATACTGGAAACAGCATTCCATGCCAGATTCAAAAAAAGAAAAGCACACTGTTACTAACTCCTTCTTCTGATAAGATACATAAGACAAAACGTATTTTTCTATGCCTGGCTAACCGCTCAACATCCTCCTTTACAGCCCAAATACAACTAATGGCAGGAAAATCTCCTGTAGCAAAACCCGATAAGCCATCTGTTTCAAACAAAAAAAGCATTATCCCAAAACCAGACAGCCAATTAAATCCAAACCAAAAACCTGTTACCACAAAACCTAACAATCAATCTGCTTCAAATTACAACTCTGCTACCACAAAACCTAACAATCAATCTGCTTCAAATGATAACTCTGCTACCACAAAACCTAACAATCAATCTGCTTCAAATGATAACTCTGTTACCACAAAACCTAATAATAAAGATAGAACATCTTATAAAAGAGCAATATTACATCCACAATGTCTTGTACTTCCACCAGGCATCTCTAAAAAATTGACACTCAAAAATTACACCTATAAAAATTCTACAAAACGTTTCACATGGCTAAGTACCAATCCAAATTCCGTTACTGTAAAAAATAATACGATAACAACTCATCATGCCGGAACTGCTATTATCTACTTAAAAGATAATAAACATCCTGCAAATACTAGTTCTTGTTTTATCCGTATACTTCATCGCTAAATAATCAAACACGCTCTAGGACGGCATCTTATTGGTAGACTTTACGAATGATAGGGAGTGGTTGCCCATTAACTGCACAGATAGATATTCCTAAAAAAGGAGGGAATATAATTGCCAAAAGAAGATAAAACTATTTTGGAATATTTAGAAGAATTTCTTCCAAAAAGCTTGATAAAAAACTATTCGCTAAAAAAAATACTTACGGTAAACAATCATAACACAATTATAATGCTTTCTTCCAAAGAATCAAAAGAAAACTTTGTATTAAAAATATTAGAAAAAGAATACTATAACATTTCACTTGCAAAATCACTCCGCAATATACAAAAACAAAACTATCTTTTTCCAATTCTAACAATGTCGGATAGTTCTTTTTTCTATCTTCTCTATCCCTATAAAAGAACACTATCTGATGCCCTACTAGAGGAAGGGCTAAATTATCCAATGATTTACCGACTGGTTACGGAAATTGGAAATGCTGTTGCCATTCTCCATAAACATAATATCCTTCATTTAGATATTACCCCTGACAATATTTTTCTTGATAAGAACTATCATTTTTATCTTGGGGACTTTTCTTCCTCCTGCCTGGCAAAAAAGAAATACTTTACCTATAATCAGTACAAATGCCAGCGTACAGGAACTACACCTACTTTTGCACCGCCAAATGCTTTTCAAAACAATACCATTTCTTTTTGGAATGACCAGTATAGTTTTTCTCTACTTATATATATTTTATTAAATGATGGAGAACTCCCACCTGAAAATAGCATAAATAAATATTCTCAATTTCCATACGTAAACCATATTTTACAAAAATCACTTGTCCTGCCTTCTGCTATTTCAAAAGATATATTTCCTCAATTTCTTTGTAAATTAGAACATGCACTGGAAAAAGAACAGCAACATACAGATTATAAAAATTATCAGATTAAATTAAAGGAAAACCATGAAATTATCCATAATGCTAAAACGCCAAGCTGCAAAGTGGAAAAAACTAATCTATCTCAAATTAAACCAAGTTCCAAGCAGCAAAATACACCAGTTCTATTATATGGATTATTAATTAGCTGCGGATTATTATTTCTCTTTTCACTATATCACTATCTGGCACAAACTTCAAAAAACGATAAACTAGAAAATAGTGTAATTTCTGCATCAAATTTGCCTGGCAAAGAGTCTAATCCAACGACATCTGTATCAGATTATGAAGATACAAAAAATTTGATGTCAGAAAATCCAATAAATCCCGCTAATATTCCAAAAGAAACGCCATCCAGTAAACTTAGAACAAATGACAGTAAGAAATTTAAGAAATCTATTCTAAATATATCAGGTTCTAATTATTATAACGATTCATTTTTAAATAACTCTGCCAAACCAGAATCCATTAAGATTCTCATTGCAAATTCCTGCCAGTTTCCGAACAGCCAGCCTTTTTCTAAATTTAATAATTTAGAAGAACTTTATCTCTATAATAATCCGCTTACTTCTGTTACGGGGCTTTCTAAACTAAAATATTTAAAGACACTTATCCTTTCTAAATGCAAATTAAACGACATTTCCTGCCTTGCAAAACTCAAAAATCTAACTATATTAGATTTATCACAAAACAAAAAAATTAAAAAAGTATATTCCCTTTCTGCGCTGATAAACCTGAAATACTTAATTATAACCCATACTAATATATCGCAGGAGGATATCCGCTTATTACAAAAAAAACTTCCACACTGCACTATTTTAAATTAAAGGAGGATACTAAAATGAAACAAAAAAACAGAATTTTCTATTTCATTATCTTGTTTATAATTTTTTCTCTTCTTGCCAGCATCTATGCTTCTGCAATTTCTACCTCTGCCGCCTCACCATCCTTTACAAAAAAATATAAGACAATAACGGTCGGGACAACTATACAGTATAAAGTAAAACATTTAAAGAAAACATACTCTGTCAATTATAATATATCCAATCCTGCCCTTGCCACTATTCATCCAAAAACCGGTAAGCTTTATCCTAAAAAAGCAGGAAAAATAACAGTAACAGCGACAATATCCAATAAAAAACGACAAAAAATCTGCCAACTAAATAATACTCTCCTTATTAAAGCAAAAAAAATGACCCTTCCAAATGCATCTTTACAAATTAAAGAAACTATCAACCCATATAATTTTACATTAACATTATCCTGCAGCAGAATACTTTTAGAACATGAAATAAAGGATAGTCTCCTGACTATGTTCCCAAAAGGAAAGACAGCTCCAAAATTAAAAGCAAACTTTCTGGAACTTTCTAACAACGGAAAGGAAATTACATACCTCTTTAACGCTGAAAGCCAAAAAAAGCTTTGCCCAGGTGATTTTTCTATGGATGGACGCTATATCGTACAATCTTCCCATTACCATAAAAAACTTTCCCTGACTTACCAGGAACGGCTAACAAAAAATACTCTTGCTGGATTCGTTTTAAAACAAGATGGAAATCCAGTTAAAAATGCAATGCTTTCTTTAAAAACAAATTCTGGCACAAAAAAATGCAATACTGATGAACATGGACGCTACCTAATTAAAAACATAACATCTTCTCCCATATCACTGACTGCCTCTAAAGATGGCTTCCAAACAGTTACGATACAAGAGCCCCCTCTCTCTCAAAAGGGGGTTTCTTGTGAAAATTTTATTTTACGTCCACTGGATAATGAATGCATTTCTATAGAATTTCTTGTAACAGATACCAATAACCATCCTATTCCCAATTCTGAAATAACAATAACCTCACTTACTAACAAATCAGACAATCATACAGAAAAGCATTTCTCCTTCAGTGACAATCTTTCGGAAAAAAACATACTTTTTACAAACCAAACAAATGCAGATGGAAAATTGTTTCTTACCAACAAGGTTGATTCCAATAATTTTCCTGCCCCCTGTTCTGCCTTTCAAGTAAACAAAGAAACAAAGCTAACTTATCTCCCTACTTATCAGCCTACCGAAAATGATACCATCCCTTTTACAGATAAAACCTTTAATACTAAGAGCCAATATCTTATCTATGTAAATAAAACTTCCTCCGAAAAATCACCAACTTCCTATTACGCCCAAAAAATCTATTTTTCTTTTTCGCATTTAGCCTCCAACCATGCTTTTTTTCATGTCCAGCTTTTGAAATGCCCAAAGCTTTCTATAGAATCCATGTCATTTCCCATAGAAGAGACAATGCCTCCCCTGTCTTGCAAAACTGCTTTGCTCCGTTTATTCCATAAGGAGAAAAAAGAACCTGCCTATGAGCACTCAATCAATCTGTCTTCTTTCCAAATTACTGAAAAAGAACTTTCTCTTTCTTCTTTCCAGTTGCCTATTTCGCTTTTTGATGGGATATATTACATACAATTGCAGCTTTTTTCTAAAGAAGGGGAAATATTAATGGAAACACCAATATCCCAAGTAATGATTCAAAGTTCAACCCTAGTCTCCCCTAAAATAGCCTTAAGAAAACCCCGTTATGCACGAATCATAGCTTATAGCAATTCAGCAAACCATATACCAGAAACAGCATCCTTCTCTTTATATCAAAAATCAGGACAATCTTATTTTTTAATTGATACTTTTACCACTGATTTTTTTACTGCAAATAATAATGCAATATATACAGCCAAATTAATATTGTCCCATCTTTTGTCAAATGAAAATTATCTTCTAATTCCAAAAGAAGATACTATAACGGCAAATGAAACACTACCATTTACTGCTACACCAGACAATACCTATTTGACAAAAAAAGAAGCTTATCATTCTATCCTCCCCTTAGCAAAAGTTCACTGTGATAATAAATCAGATTTTGTTACAACGGATAAACCATTTATTACCATTACCTATTCTGATTTCCATAAAATCACAGCAGATTTTATCCGTACCAGCCCTTCCTACCCAAATTGTGTACTTGCTTTTTATCAGACAGATGGAATATTGTTAACAACCGCATTAACCAACAAAACAGAGAAAACCATAGTCCCTGCCCTGGTTTCAGAAAAATCTTCCTCTATCCTTGATATTTATACAAACCGAGAAACCTTAGTTACAAACCAGAAATCCTACCATATGATGGAATAGAAGCCTATTTATTTGCCATAGCATATAAAGTAAGCCTTGATACAGGATAGATACGATGTTGTAATACGTTTACATATGAAAAGCAGAGACACAAAATAATCTCTGCTTTTTTATTCCTTAATAATAAATTTTCCTGTTTTTTTACAACTTGGTAATACATATTTCGCATTTATCCTTTATGATAATTATGTTGCTTAGGACAACCTACTTGCTAATTTCAGAAAATAAACCTCCTCTTACCTACAAACACAACAAGTCTCACTATTTTCTGAAATTAGCCGTTAAGGTAACTACTCACAAATTTATTTTCCTTTTTTGTTATAATATACTTTCCCTTGGTGATAATTCATATTATAATAGAATAGTATGGAATTTTAGCTTATATAAATGAAGGAAAGGATAATATGCAAACACATAACTTTTACCCATTGTGTTTGCGCCTCAAATGAAAATGCTAACATTTTCGCTTGAGGCTTGGTGCAAATTATGAAACTACTTACTATAACAATACCATGTTATAATTCCCAGGAATATATGCATCATGCTATTGAAAGTGCATTAACCGGCGGAAAGCATGTTGAGATTTTAATTGTAGATGATGGTTCTTCTGATCGTACTTTATCTATTGCCAAAGAATACCAGAAGAAATATCCAGACATTATCCGTACAATCCACAAAGAAAATGGAGGGCATGGCTCTGCTGTAAATACTGGGATTGCAAATGCCACAGGGCTTTATTTTAAAGTTCTGGACAGCGACGACTGGTTTGATGAAGCCAGCCTAAAAAAAGTTTTGCGTTTTATTAAATATATAGCATCAGAATCTATTCCTCTTGATATGATTATCAGCAATTATGTTTATGAAAAGCCAAGCATCCGCAAACGGAAAGTTGTCAATTACAAAAGCGCCATGCCATGCAACCGCTTTTTTACATGGGATGATGTAAAACATTTTAAAATGACACAAAATCTTTTAATGCATTCTATAATGTACCGGACACAATTATTAAAAGATTGTAAACTTGTTCTTCCTGAACATACTTTTTATGTAGATAATATTTTTGCATTTGTCCCACTTCCTTATGTAAAAAAATTATATTATTTAAATGTAGATTTATATAGGTATTATATCGGAAGGGATGATCAATCGGTTAATGAAGCAGTAATGACGCGCCGCATAGACCAGCAGATTAAAATAACAAAAATACTGATGAACTCCCATAACCTTATGGAAATCCCCTCTAAAAAACTACAGAGTTATATGCTTCAATATCTATCAATGATGATGATTGTCAGCTCTGCATTGCTCGTAAATGAAGGTTCGCCAGAAAACCTGAAAAAAAGGGAAGAACTTTGGAACTATTTAAAAAACAGCAACAAACAAGTTTACTATTTAATTATTCAGAGAAAACTTGGATTCCTGCTAAGGCTTAAAACATCTTTTGGGAAAAAAATAATTATACAGGGATACCACTTTTTTAATTTACTGTATGGATTTAACTAATATACTTCCTAATTGATAAACATTAAGAAGCTACTTTGTGCCTTTGTGCTGCCTGGTACAAAGCGTTCGTTATTCGCCAAAGATTATACTGTTTTTGTGTAATCTTTGGTTATAACTAATAATTTTAATGTAAAGAAAGCAGCACAGAAATGAGGACTACTATGGGGGAATTACTTTACCATAATGAGGAGGAAGAATGGAACCGTGCGCTTCTGTTATATGATGCTGTATTAAAAGAAGTATGTACCAAACTTGAAATACTTAACAACGAATTTAAGCTGGCCCACCAATATAACCCAATTGAGCATATAACTTCCCGTATCAAATCAGCAGACAGTATTGCGCGCAAAATCCGTTTAAAGAAAAAAGAACTTACTGTAGAAAATATTGTCAGGTATATTAATGATGTTGCTGGCGTCCGGATTATCTGTTCCTTTACATCTGATATCTACCGGATAGCAAAAGCCATTGCACAGCAAAATGATATAACTGTCCTACAGGTAAAAGATTATATTGCAAACCCCAAACCAAATGGCTATACCAGTTACCATATGATTATCTCTATTCCAATATTTTTATCAAATGATGTGATTGATACAAAAGCAGAAATCCAAATCCGTACAATCGCTATGGATTTTTGGGCAAGCCTGGAACATAAAATCTATTATAAATTTGAAGGGAAAGCGCCAGATGGAATACGGGAAGAACTCAGGGAATGTGCTAAAATCATTTCCTATTTGGACCAAAAGATGCTTTCCATCAATGAATATGTAAAACATTACCATGATGATTATAATGAAAATTCAGTTATGCCATCAGATATCCATCAGCTGGAATATAGCAAAACAAAAAATAATAGAAATACAACTGGCAATATTCCTGACAAAATCAAATCATTATTTGGCAAAATAATGACAGAATAATAAATGATTAATTTAAGCAACAACTTGTATCATTATTGCCTATGGCAAATTCAAATAATTCTCTTGCGTATTATCTTATATATACATAGACAATAAATGCAATATAGGCAGTAGCCATGCTGCTTGCAGCAAGGCGGCTGTCTATTTTTTGTATAAAACATAGCCCAACAGAAATTATCCCAAATAAAATCAAGTCATAAACCATATAAGAACTAACGTATAATTGCAAAATACAAGATGCTATTCCTAAAAATAATGTTGTAGCTATTATTGTTCCTTCCACAGCTTTTTCCATATAATTGCTTTTCTGGCTCTTCATAATTGAAAACAATATGGATGAAAAATTTATACACCATGCCACAATTGTAAATCCTGTTATATATTGTGTAATACCAAAAATTTCCCCTAACTTTGGGACAGACTGTGCTATTAAATACGCTCCTTCTAAAATAACTGCCTCCTGGCAAATACCAAAAAGAAACATGTTCCTTACATCCCCTCTTTTTTCCCTATGAACATAGATTTTGAAATAAGAAAAAAAAGAGCCTTTTGGCATAAAAGATGTTATGTTATTTCGAATACGGAAATAGAGATACAAAATAAAGAACAAAATCAATAATACGCCATCAACTCGGTTCAGCATATTGTTTGAAGTATTTCCTGTTAAAAGATAATCTGCTGACAAAAATAAAATCAAGATAATACAAAATGCAAGATATTGTCCTCTCCCATCCGTTTTTCCCCGTAAACTAGAAAAAACCTGGCTTACCCCTCCAATTACTAGTAGTTGAAACAAACAGCTTCCAAGTAAAGCGCCAAACAATATATCTGTATTTTTATCATATAAGAAAAAAGCAAATATATTGGCCAATGTCATATAATAGATAATATAAGTGTTATATTTTCCATTTCTAAATCCATTTGTTACTTTTTGGAATAGCACCGATATAAGTATCGGTCCTATCCCAATCAGCAAAATCCCTAAAACAAATAAAATCATTTTCTGCATTATTGATTACTTTCTGCAAGCATTGTTAAGCTGCTATTTGCTTTTGCCTCTTCTAATGCCTGTCTCTCCTCCTCTGATAAAACAATAAATACTTCTCCATTGACTACTTCTTTTGCATAAGTATAACAACCTTCTTTACTATGCATAGAATTTAAAATAAACCCATTATTATCTGCTGTTAAAAGTACTAAAACAAAGCTTAACTTTCCACCAATCTCACGAAATGCATCATACTTTACTAATCCTATTTTCTGATAAGCTGTTATAAGCTGATTATTGATAGCTTTAATATTCCCGTATATTTCATTTACATTCCCTTCTAGGGTATCAATCGCAGCAAATTTATCTAAAATAGCTTTTTCCAGGTTCTTCCCATCCTCTCCATCCATAAACATATTATATTTCTTTCTTAGGCCTGAATTTTTTACCATCGTTACAATTAACAGAATTAACATTATAAGCATAATTCCTGCCATACCAAGAATTACATATCCAATATCAATACCAAAATCATCAAATAGCCACATCTCTTTTTCCTCCCAAATCTTGTCATAATACTATTGTAAATGAGACATCATATCTATAATTCTTTCAAATTCTTCTGAAGAATAATACTCTATTTCTATCTTTCCCTTCTTTCCATCTTTATTACGGTTAATATTTACTTTTGTGCCCATTATAGTTTTTAATTTTTCTGCATATTCGGCATAAACAACTTGCAATTGTTCTTCTGCTGGAATCTTCTTTTCTTCCTGCTTTTTATCATCTTTTGATAGATTTTTTACTAATTTCTCTGTTTCTCTTACGCTAAGCTTTTCATCAAATACTTTAATCGCTGTATTATACTGCAATTCTAAATCTTCAATTGCAAGAAGTGCCCTCGCGTGCCCACTTTTTATTTTATCTTCAATTACCATTTGCCGAACCTTTTCATCTAACTTAAGCAAGCGGAGTGCATTCGTTATTGCTACCCTGCTTTTAGATACTTTCTCCGCAATTTCATCTTGTTTTAAATGATATTCTTCTATCAACTTTTGAAACGCTTCTGCTTCTTCAATTGGATTCAAATCTTCTCTCTGAATATTCTCAATCAGGGCAATTTCCATTATTTCCTGGTTCGTATAATCTTTTACTATAACTGGTATTTCTTTTAACCCTGCAATCTTTGCTGCTCTCCATCTTCTTTCACCAGCAATAATCCGATAAAATCCTTTTTCACCTTGTTGAACAATCAAGGGTTCTATCATACCATGCTGTTTAATAGAATCTGCCAATTCTTGTAAAGAATCTTCATTAAAATTTTTTCTCGGTTGTGAATTATTTGGTTCAATCTTATTAATATCAATTTTATCAACTTCTTTAACCACAGTTTTTACTTCTGTTTTTGTATTGCTATCTGATTCCTTTCTTTTTGGTATTAATGTATCAATTCCCGCACCAAGTCCTCTTTTCCCTGCCATCTGTTATCTTCCCCTTTCTATTACTTCATCTGCCAAACTACGGTATCCTTCTGCACCTGCCGACTTGCTATCATAAAGATTAATTGGCTGTCCATAACTAGGTGCTTCTGCTAAACGTATATTTCTAGGAATAATTGTTTTATATATATTTTGCTGAAGGTTTTCTTTCACATTTTCTACAACCTGCAATGAAAGACAGGTTCTTGCATCATACATTGTAAATACTACCCCTTCAATTTCCAGTTTATCATTTAACCTTTCCTTAACCAGTTCTATTGTATAAAGTAATTCACTCAATCCCTCTAATGCATAATATTCACATTGAATAGGAACAAGGATTGTATCTGCTGTTGTCATTGCATTAACTGTTAAAGTATTTAATGATGGGGGACAATCAATTACAATAAAATCATAATTATCCTTGATTTTATCTACCTCCCGTTTTAATATATATTCCCTACTATCTGTACCTATCAATTCAATTTCAGCTCCTGCAAGCCCTCTTTCTGATGGAATAACTGTCAATCCTTCACAGACAGAAGTTTCCATAGCTTCCCATATAGTAGCCTGCCCTAATAAAATTTCATAACTAGTATGTTTCACTTTTTCTTTGTCAATACCAAGACCACTTGTAGCATTGCCCTGTGGATCCATGTCAATAACTAAAACTTTCTTCCCCTTTTCTGCAAGAGAAGCTGATAAATTAATTGCGGTGGTTGTCTTCCCAACTCCACCTTTTTGATTAGAAATTGCTATCACTCTACCCATTCTGTTCATCCTTTCAATGTTTCACGTGAAACATTAATATGTATACCAATGTTCCCTCTTCACTACATAATTTTAAAAAGTCAGAATCATGATTCCTATAAATCCTATCCTTATTCATTATTTAATGCAAATCTGTTCATTTCATTATAAACAACTGGGAATTTAATCCTCTTGCTATTGCCAACCGTAATCTTAAGTTTGGCTCACTTTGAATCAAGAATAAGAAATGTTGACTATATTATACCATGAAATTATCCATATGATAATATGTTTCACGTGAAACATATCTTAAATTATTTCATTAGGTTCTGTCCACTACAAAGGATTCCGTTTAGGTTTTCCTGCTTGCCGAGGATATTTTTTTTCAAGTTTCTTTTCCTTAGAAAATATTGCCAATACACGATATAAATCACTATCTGGTATAGTATATTCATATTGTCTTTCCAAAGCACAATGTAAAATAGATAATGCACTTTTAGACTGTCCTAATTCTTCCTTTAGTAGTTCACTTTTATATGAAACAAATTTTCCTCCTACTTTTACAAATGGAGTACAAAGTTCTAATAATACTGGTAGTGAAGCCACTGCACGAGAAACGCACATATCAAATTTTTCCCTATAGTTACTATTCTGCCCCAAATCCTCTGCTCTTCCGTGAACTACTGTTACATTTTTTATATTTGCTTTTTCCAATACTGTTTCTATAAAATTCAATCTTTTTTTTAGCGAATCCATTAATACAAATTCTATATTAGGATATAATATTGCCAATGGAATACCTGGAAAACCTGCTCCTGTTCCCACATCTGCAATTCTTTTTATTGGACAACATTGCTTTTCTATTTCTTTACTTAATGAAAAACACTTTTCTATCATTATGCTATCCACAAAATGTTTCAATACCACCTCCTGCATTTCCGTTATTGCCGTTAAATTAAATGACTTATTTGTTTCTAACAATAATTCATAAAATGTTCCAAACTTTTCTAACTTTTCTTCTTCTAATTCAATACCTGCTTTTGCAGCGCTCTCTTTTAGATATTTTTTCATAATCCCTCATTTCTGAACTATACGCTTACGAAATAATCTTATTTATAGTAATCGCAGTCATCTGTTATTTCATATATAATCCAAAATGTTCTAACATTACTTTAAAATCTATCTTTTCATATATCTCCTCTTATATCATACCAAACATCATTTACTATCCTTTTTCTCTAAATAAATCAATAATACGGAAATATCTGCTGGAGATACTCCTGAAATTCTAGAAGCCTGTCCTACTGAAGAAGGACGGTACTCTATTAGTTTCTGCAGCGCCTCTTTCCGCAAACTATATACATCATTATAATCTATTGATTCTGGGATTTTTTTATTTTCCAATTTTTTAAATTGTATTACCTGCCGTTCCTGACGTTTTATATATCCCTCATACTTCAGATTAATATTTACCTGTTCACAAACTGCTTCTGGTAATTCTTTTCTTTCTGTATCTATTTCTTCCAGTTTATCATAAGATAATTCTGGCCTCTTTAGTAATTCTGCTAATGTTGTCCCAGACTGTAATAATGTACTCCCATTCTCTTCTAATAATTTTTGGACCGCCTGTGTTGCGCCAATTGTTGTCTTATTTAAACGCTCTATCTCACCATATATCATTTTCTTCTTTTCACGTAAAGCTTCATACCGTTCCTTAGAAATTAAACCAACCTCATATCCGATTTCTGTCAGTCGTAAATCCGCATTATCCTGCCGGAGAAGCAAACGGTACTCTGCCCTAGAAGTCATCATACGATATGGCTCATTTGTACCTTTTGTTATTAAATCATCAATCAAAACACCTATATATGCCTGTGAACGGTCTAAGATTACTGGTTCTTTTCCTGATAACTTTCTAGCCGCATTAATTCCTGCTATAATTCCCTGTGCCGCCGCCTCTTCATATCCAGAACTTCCATTCGCCTGGCCCGCACAAAAAAATCCTTCAATATCTTTAAATTCTAAAGATGCTTTTAACTGAACCGGATTGATACAATCATATTCAATTGCATATGCATTTCTGACGATCGATGCATTTTCCAGCCCAGGAACAGTATGGTACATGGCATACTGGACATCTTCCGGCAGGGAACTGGACATGCCTCCAATATACATCTCATTTGTATCATTTCCTTCTGGCTCCAAAAACACCTGATGACGATCCTTATCCGCAAACCGGACCACCTTATCTTCAATAGAAGGACAGTATCTCGGACCAGTCCCTTTAATATTCCCAGAATACAATGGAGAACGGTCAATATTTTCCATAATAATTTTATGGGTCTTTTCATTAGTATATGTCAACCAACAAGAAACCTGTTCTCTTTGAAGTTCTTCCTCTGTATTTGTAAAAGAAAAAGGAACGATCCTTTCATCTCCCTTCTGCTCCTGCATTTTACTAAAATCTATAGTCCTTTTATCAACACGGGCAGGAGTCCCTGTTTTAAAACGGCGCACGTCAATCCCTAATCCAATCAAACAGTTTGTTAAATGGTTTGCTGCTGCTAAACCATTTGGCCCAGTATAATTACTAACATCTCCATAAATGCACCGCGCCTGCAAATAAGTTCCTGTACACATAATAACTGCCTTACATGGATAAATTGCATCAGAAACAGTCCTTACTCCTGTTACCTTACTATTTTTAACTAGAATTTCTGCAACCTCTCCCTGCTTTAAAACGAGATTATCTGTATTTTCCAAAACCTGGCGCATTGTATTACTATAATCCTTTTTATCAGCTTGCGCACGCAATGAATGTACAGCAGGTCCCTTTGACATATTCAACATTTTAGACTGGATAAATGTTTTATCTATATTTTTTCCCATCTCCCCACCTAGGGCATCAACCTCTTTTACCAAATGCCCTTTTGAACTTCCACCTATATTAGGATTACATGGCATCATTGCAATACTGTCAATACTCACAGTAAATATAAGAGTCCTAAAACCAAGACGCGCAGCAGCTAAAGCAGCTTCACATCCGGCATGGCCCGCTCCAATTACCACAATATCATACTCTTCATATGTGTAAGACATAGTTCCCATCTCCTCCTTATTTTCCCATACAGAAGTCACTAAAAATTTTATTTACCAAATCTTCCGAAGCAGTCTCCCCATTTATCAGTCCAAGTTTTTGATAAGCATCCATCATATCAATAATATATAAATCCTCTGGCATTCCATTGTCTATTGTAAGCAATACCTGCTCCAAACTTTTTACTGCATTCTCTACTGCTTCCCGATGACGTATGCTCGTCAAATATATCTGGTCATTAAATGATATATCTCCCTTTAAAAAAGAACTGGTAATGTACTCTTCCAGTTTTTTTAATCCATCGCCTGTTTTATTAGAAAATGAGATACACTCCCATTCCAGTTTATTTTTTATTTCTTCTTCCTCAATGCATATAGATAAATCAGATTTATTTAATAATACAACCCCTTTTTTATCTGAAAGCAAAGAAATTATTTTATCATCAGCTACCTCTAACGGCTTACTGACGTCCACTACAAAGAGAATAAAATCTGCCTGATTAAGATATTCCTTTGCCTTTTCAACACCAAGGCTCTCAACAATATCACCTGTCTCATGTATTCCCGCCGTATCTATTAAGTTCAGGTTTAAATTTCCAATCTGTACAGTTTCTTCTAATATATCCCTAGTTGTTCCTGCAATATTAGTAACTATTGCCCTCTCTGTATCCAATAGAAGATTCATAAGCGAAGACTTCCCAACATTGGGTTTTCCCACTATTACCGTATTAATCCCTTCCGATTTCATCCTGCCATTCTCAAAACAATTTAGCAATTCTTTTAAACTTGAAATTTTTTCCTGTAGGATTTCATACAATCCTTCTGAAAAGTTTCCTAAATCATAATGTTCTGGATCGTCCAAAGCTGCTTCAATATATCCCATATGATGTAGTATTTCTTGTCGGATATTTTCTATAAAACCTGATACCCGCCCTTCCAACTGGTTTACCGCACTTTCCAATGCAAACTCATTTTTAGAAGATATCATTTTCATAACTGCCTCTGCCTGCGACAGATCTATCCTTCCATTTAAAAAAGCCCTTTTTGTAAATTCTCCTGGTTCAGCCAGCCTTGCTCCATGATGAATCAATAACTGCAAAATTTTCTGAATTAAATATGCTCCGCCATGGGAATCAATTTCTACAACATCTTCGCATGTATAGCTTTTTGGTCCTCTCATCAATAACACAATTACTTCATCAAGAATACTTCCATTATCTTCAATTATATATCCATAATGGATTGTGTGGGATTCTTTTTTTAAAAAAAATCCAGTATCCCACTTTTTTTTGCTTTCTGTCTCTTCAAAATTTCTATTCTTAATATCATCAATCCCTACAAATTTTCTAGTACGGAAAATCTCTCCTGCCACTAAAAAGGCATTTTCGCCACTTATCCGTATAATTCCAATTCCTCCACCCATTCCACTGGCAATTCCAACTATTGTATCCTGTTGCATAACATTTTCCTTTCATAATACAATCAAACCCCCGCTGCAAGCAGCGGGGGTTTTGCCCCACGCACAGTCGCCAAGTGCAAGCTTGCGTTTGGCTCGTTGCGTACCCGAGTATAAAAGGGCTGTTTCCAGCCCCTAACAACTTTTATTCTTCTGCCGAAGAAACATCCTCATTATTATAATCATCTTCCGTTTCCCTTTTTCCATAATCATTACGGTAAGGTCTATGATAATTATTTCGATTATAAGAAGAACGCCCACGGGAATATTTTCCCCGCCGCTCATATCCTGTATCTGCCCCTGCTTTTAAAGTAATTACTACTTTACGGTATGGTTCATCCCCTTCACTATGGGTTTCTACATATTTATCTCTTTGTAAAGTAGAATGGATTACCCTTCTCTCATATGGATTCATTGGTTCCAGATAAACTGGCCTATGTGTCCTTTTCACTTTATGGGCAAGATTTTTTGCAAGGTTTTCTAATGTCTCCCTTCTTCTCTCCCTATAATTTTCTGTATCTAACTTAACTTTAATATAATTCTCAACATTGCGGTTCACAACAAGGCTAACAAGATATTGCAATGAATCTAATGTAATGCCTCTCTTACCAATTAAAATGCCCATCTCATCCCCAGAAAGGTCAATTGTCATTAGATTCTCTTCTTCTGAATAAATTATCTGAATCTCTACAGACATATTCATTGCATCAAATACTTTTTGTAAAAAATCTTTTGCAACATCTTCATACGTCATTTTCATACAAACACGGATTCTTGCTGGCTTTGTAAACAACCCTAGCATTTTGGAAGATTCTTTTTCTATTACTTCATATTCAACTTTATCGCTTGTTGTGCCAAATTCAATTAAAGCATTTGTCAATGCTTCATTTACAGTCTTTGCCGAAAACTCTTTCCATTCCATTCTATAAACCCTCCTTATTACGTATCAGCACCCTTCTCTTTTACAATAAATATCTCATTTTCCTATTTCTTTTCATTTGAAGGGATATCACGGTTCAACATATTTGCATAAGCAGCAATGCTTCCCTTTTCATATTTTGTATTATCCTGCCTCTGAAAACTACTTTTTTTCATATTTTTTGTAACCTGGGCAGCATTCACTTTTTTCTCTTCCCTCTTATTTTCCATTACTTTCTTTTTTTGGCTATTCAAATCTTGCGTTTTTTTAGGGTCTATTCCCATTTTTTCCATGCGCTTTTTGCTTTTTTCCATATTTTTCTGCATCTCTTCATCCATGTCAATCCTGTTAAAATACAGATTAATGCACAAAGACTGGAATATACGGAACACATTACCTGCAACCCAGTAAAGGCCTACGCCAATTGGGAACATAAAACACATTAAACCAGATACAAATGGCATTATATTATTCATCATCTTCATTGATGAAGCCGTCGGATTATCTGTATTATCCTGTTGTGGCATTCCTGCCATACTAAGTTTTGTACTAATAATCTGTGTAATAACAGACAAAATAGGCACAGAAATACTCAAGCTTTTTAAACTTGGGGTATCAGCTATATTCATACCAAGGAAAGAATTAATATGGGACGCATTTTTAGATACCTTATCAATTTCTGCTGAAAGCGCTGGGTATTTTTTCACAAGCCCGTCCCACGCTTCTTTATTAAACTGCCCTAATACATCAATATAATAATTTAAGTCTACCTTAGTTAAAGCAACTTCTTTTGCAGCTTTCACAGCATCTGATACAACATATGTCTGTGCCTGTACCAATTTTGAAAGCTGTTCAACTGTAACCTCCATATCCTTGAGGCTGCCTGCAACCCCTGCATAAATATCATACACCTGGTTTACATACGCTGGGACATTGTAAATAACACGGTACAGTGCAAACAAAATAGGGAACGTAATTAAAAGTGGAAGACATCCGCTTGCTGGGCTTACGCCATATTTTTGATAAACTGCCTGTGTTTCCAAAGACATCTTCTGCTGAGATGCCTGATCTTTCTTATTTTTGTATTTTTTCTGAATTGCCTGAAGTTCAGGGTTCATACGTGAAGACATTTTTGAAAACTTCTGCTGCTTAATCTGCAATGGAAACATCAATGTATTCACTATAAAGGTAAATAAAATAATGCAGATTCCTACATTCTCAATGCCAACCAATGACAAGACATAATAAATTGCTTCAAGAATTTTACCAAGCAAACGTGCGATCGGTCCTAAAAACGCCCCTTGATAAGTCGTTAAAATAACATCCATAATAATCTCTGTTCCTCTCCATATTTCTATGGAACAGGATCATATCCTCCTTTCGCAAAAGGATGACACCGCAGAATTCTCCGTACAGCTAAAAAACTCCCCTTCAAGAAGCCGTACTTTTCCAAAGCTTCCACCGCATACTGCGAACACGTAGGTGTATAAATACACGTAGGCCTTCTTTTTAAGGGAGATACATATTTACGATATAAATTTATTAGAAAAATCATTATTTTCTTCATTTAATCATCTCATTACAATTTTGTGCAGCTTCCCCAAATGTAGCACTGCACTTTCCACTTCACTAAACTCTCTGCCTTTAGCTGTATTTCTTGCCACTATTACAATGTCAAACCCTTTTTCAAACTGTTCCAAATTTAATCGAATACTTTCCCTGATTAGTCTGGTAACCCTATGCCTTACAACGCTATTTCCTACTTTTTTACTAACTGTTATACCAAATCTGTTCTCTTCCAAACTATTCTTCAGAACATACATCACCAAATACTTATTCGCATAAGACTTACCATTTTGATATACCTGTACAAAACCACTGTTCTTCTTAATCGAATTTAACACAATAATCCCTCTGTCAAAGCAATACCTTATAAATAGAAGAATAGGCCACAAAAATGCGACCTATGCGGATAACTTATGTCTTCCTTTTGCCCTTCTATTTGATAAGATTTTTCTTCCATCTGCCGTATGCATTCTCTTTCTAAATCCATGAACCCGGCTTCTCTGTCTTCTCTTAGGCTGATATGTCATCTTCATTCCGTCTACACCTCCTTACTTATTTAACATACATAAATTCACATGTAATTCATATTATATTAGTAATCCGGCTTTTCGTCAAGTCCAAATTTTACTTTTTATTGATTATAGTTACTATTCACGGCAAATTTCAGAAAATAGGCAGACACGCCATGCTTGCACGTAAGAGTATGCCTATTTTCTGAAATTTGCCAAACTCGTCGTACTTACTCTAGAGCGTGCTTTACGTATGATGGCTAAAACAACTGGGAATAGTAACAAAAAGTAATTTCTATTCCTATTAACTCTTTTCAACAATTTTATGCACATGTGGATTCTGTGAATTGATGGTTTCTTCTTTTGCACAAATACAAAAACAATATATAATAGGAAGAAACTCAAACTTCATTCTTTTATTCTACAACATAATTATGCTTGTAGATAACATTATACAACAATAGGTAATTCTACCCTTTTTTCCCATTTTTCTAACTTCTACCTTTGTAGATAAAATACCTGTTCTCCGCAAAGTTATAAACAATTTGTGCATAAATTGTTTATAACTTTGCCTATTTATTCACATAAAAACATGTTTTCCACAAAGTTTTCCACATTATCCACTTTTTTTCTTGATTTATAAGGATTTTTCCAGTTTTTATCATGTTGAAAACCAGGTAACAATTTTATCCACATCTTTTGTGGATAACTGTGGATAACTTTATTTCTTTTACTTGTCCACATTGTTTCTTGTAATTTCGCCCTATTTGATATAAAATAGATATGTACAATGTGTTAACTGTCTCTATAAAAAGGCAGAAAGGGAAATTCATAGAAAAGAGGAAACTGACTTGCTAAACGATTTACGAGAGAAATGGAATGAAATTTTAGAGCATATGCATACAGCATTTACAATATCTGATGTATCTTTCCGGACATTTATTCAAAAGCTGAGTGTATACTCCGTGCAGGATGATTTCCTTACTATTCTGATTGATGATACAGAAATTGGAGATAGTAAGTCTTTTATTGAGCAGAAATATTCTTTATTTCTCTCCGTTTCGATTGAAGAAATTACAAATGTACATTATACATTAAACTTTATTTCACTCTCCGAACTAGATTCTGAGAAAGAAACAAAGCAGATTAACATGGTAGAAGAAAGAAGAAACCTATACCCTACGATTAATCCTAAATATACATTTGATACATTTATTGTAGGAGACAATAATGATTTCGCCCATGCTGCTTCTTTAAAAGTTGCAGAAGACCCAGGGGAAAGCATTAACCCTCTCTATATATATGGCAGCGCAGGCCTTGGGAAAACCCACTTAATGCACGCCATCGCCAATTACATTATTGAACATGACAGTTCAAAACGTGTTGTATATGTTCCGAGTGAAACATTTACAAATGAAATTGTAGATGCACTTCGTGGTTCAAAAAATGGACACACGCAGTCTTTACGGGAATTTCGGGAAAAATACAGAGAAAATGTAGATGTTTTAATGATTGATGATATCCAGTTTATAATCGGCAAAGAATCAACCCAGCAGGAGTTTTTCTTTACCTTCAGCCATTTAACTGATTCAAAGAAACAGGTTATCATCTCTTCCGATAAACATCCATCCACTATGACTATGCTGGATGAACGCTTCCGTTCCCGTTTTGAAATGGGTATTACCGTTGACGTAAAGGCGCCTACCTATGAAACCAGAATGGCGATTTTACGCTCCAAGGTTGAGATGGAACACATTTATATTGAAGATTCCATACTGGATTACATTGCAAGCAATATTATTGCAAATATCCGTGAACTTCAAGGGGCAATTAACCAAGTAATTTCATTTTCAAGGCTTTGTGGGAAAAAAGTTACTTTAGAACTGGCAAAAGAAGCTTTATCAGATAAAATTAACCCTGATATGAAAAAAGAAATTACAATTGAATACATATTAGAAACTGTTGCAGAACATTTCAGCATTACCGTAAAAGACATTCTTTCCAATAAGAGGCCTGGTAATATTGCATATCCAAGACATATCTGTATGTTCCTCTGCCGTGATATCATAGGCAGTTCACTTGCAGAAATTGGAAACCGGTTAGGAAACCGTCATCATTCCACTGTAATGCACAGTATAGATTATATTGAAAATAAAATTAAAGATGGCGACGCAGAAACTTTAAAAAATATTGATATTTTAAGAAAAAAATTAGATCCACAATGACAAGTGATACGAAAAAATGTTTTTTCTTATTTTTCTTCTGCCTGTTAACTTTGTGAATTTAAAATTAACATTTCAACAAAACCAGCGGATAACTGTTTCAGCCCTTTTTGGCGGTTTTTTCTCCTGTGTGGACAAGAAACCGCTTATAAACACGAATCATCAATAATTAAAACAGGTTTTCCTAAATTAAAAATACCTGATTCTCAAGGTAAAACAGGCTTATTAACTTACTAACAGCCTATACGACTACGATTACGGTTATATTTATATTATATATATTTTTATCACTACGCATTTTTGGAAAGGAGTTATACACACATGAATATTATATGTGAGAAATCCAAACTTTTAGAAGGTATCAATATTGCCTTAAAAGCGATATCTGGAAAATCTACAATGGCCATTTTGGACTGCCTTGTATTAGAGGTAAAGAATGATACTATTAAAATCATAGCAAATGACCTTGAAATCGGTATCGAAACTATAATTGAAGGTGAAATTAAAGAAGAAGGCTCTACAGCCATTAATGCTAAAGTGTTTTACGAAATTATTAGGAAACTCCCTTCAGAAGAAGTATCCATTTCTGTAGATACTAACTATGTTATGAATATCAATGGTGGGAAAGCAAAATTTAACATATCAGCAAAACCAACGGAAGAATTTCCTTTTCTTCCTACTATTGTAAAAGATAGTAATATTGTAATATCCCAATTTACATTAAAAGAAATTATACGGCAAACGGTATTTTCTATTTCAGATAATGAAAATACAAAAGTTATGACTGGGGAATTGTTTGAAGTGAAAGACAATAGTTTACGGGTTATTTCGTTAGATGGGCACCGGATTTCTATCCGTAAAGTAGAATTAAAAGAAAGTTATGAAGATGTGAGAGTTATTATTCCTGGGAAAACATTAATTGAAATCAGCAAAATTTTAAATGGTGGCATTGATGATGAAGTATGTATTTTCTTTACAGATAAACATGCATTATTTGAATTTGATAAAACTATTGTTTTATCAAGGCTGATAGAAGGGGAATACTATAAAGTAGATAAAATGCTTTCTAGCGATTATGAAACGAAACTTACTGTTTCTAAAAAAGAAATGTTGGATTGTATTGACAGAAGTACCCTGTTAATTAAAGAATCAGAGAAAAAACCTGTTATTATTGATATTAAAGATAACAGCATGGGGTTTGCAATGCATTCTTCAATCGGCACTATGGATGAAGATATTGAAATATCCAAAGAAGGGAAGGATATTTTAATTGGTTTTAACCCAAGGTTCCTGATGGACGCCCTGCGTGTCATTGATGATGAAAAAATAACAATTTACATGATAAATCCCAAGGCGCCGTGCTTTATCAGAAATATGGACGAGAGTTATATTTATCTGATACTTCCTGTAAATTTTAATATTTAAGGTATAAACTATAAAAGGAGGGTCAAAATGCAAGCAATTGAAATAAACGATGACTTTATTAAGCTAGGGCAGCTTCTAAAGCTTGCCGGTATGGTTTCTTCTGGCGTAGAAGCAAAAATTGTTATACAAAATGGTGAAGTTACAGTAAATGGGGAGGTTGATACCAGGAGGGGTAAAAAGATTTACCCACAAGATATTGTGGAATATAAAGGACAGCAGGTGACTGTGATTGGGGAATAATTTATGTATATTAATTCTCTCGAAGTAGGTAATTTCAGAAATTACAATTTTGCAAAAATAGAATTTCATGAAAAGACAAATATTTTGTATGGTGATAATGCCCAGGGAAAAACGAATCTCCTGGAATCAGTTTTTGTCTGTGGTACAACAAAATCACATAAAGGAAGCAAAGATAAGGAGTTAATTCTCCTTGGGGAAGAAGAGGCACATATCCGCCTTTATTTTACAAAAAAAAATATAAAACGGCGGATTGATATGCATTTAAAAAAAAGTAAAGGGAAGGGGATTGCAATTGATGGGATTCCTATCCGGCGTTCCAGTGAACTTTTGGGTTTGTTGAATATTATTTTCTTTTCTCCGGAAGATTTAAGGATTATAAAGAATGGCCCAGCGGAGAGAAGACGTTTTGTCAATATGGAATTGTGCCAGCTTGATGGTCTATATCTGCATGACCTTGGGGAATATAATAAGGTTTTGATGCAGAGAAATAAACTGTTAAAACAGATTAATTACAACCCTTCCCTGTCAGATACCCTTGATATCTGGGATATGAGTTTAATAGAATATGGATGTAAGATTATAAAAAGACGTGAACAGTTTATTCATGAAATCAGCGAAATCGTTACAGAAGTCAATGAAAAGCTTACAGGAAATAAAGAACATGTAAAAATGCTCTATGAACCTGATATTATGGCAGAAGCTTTTGAGATGTCACTAAAGCAGTCAAGGAAAAGGGATTTGAAAACATGTTCTACGAATGTAGGTCCACATAGGGATGATATATGTTTTATGAATGGAGAAATAGATATCCGTAAATATGGCTCACAGGGGCAGCAAAGGACTTGCGCTTTATCTTTAAAACTGGCTGAAATTGAGTTGGTAAAAATGATTGTGGGAGATTCACCGATATTATTACTGGATGACGTTTTATCAGAATTAGACAGGAGCAGGCAAAATTTTCTTTTAGACAGCATATCAGGTATTCAGACAATTATTACCTGCACTGGAATTGAAGAATTTATTAACAGCCGGCTTACTCTTGATAGAATTTTCAGGATTATCCAGGGAAAAATATCAATAGAGAAATAATTTACAGGACATATAAGAAATTAATGTATGAAGTAGTGTAGCGTCCCAGATACTTGGATATGTGGGTGTATCAAGCACAGAATGGAGGAAAATATGGGAACAGAAGTGAACAGTGAATATGGTGCAGACCAGATTCAGATCTTGGAGGGGTTGGAAGCAGTACGCAAGAGGCCTGGGATGTATATTGGGAGTACATCTGTAAGAGGCCTCCACCATCTTGTATATGAGATTGTTGACAATTCTGTAGACGAGGTTTTAGCTGGCCACTGTAATGAAATCCAAGTGACAATTCAGGAAGACAACTCCGTGAAAGTGGTTGATAACGGGCGTGGGATTCCAATAGGGATTAACCAAAAGGCAGGGTTGCCTGCTGTTGAGGTTGTGTTTACTGTTCTTCACGCAGGTGGAAAATTTGGCGGCGGTGGATATAAGGTATCTGGCGGGCTGCACGGCGTGGGTGCTTCTGTTGTTAATGCTTTATCAGAGTGGCTTGAAGTAATTATCCATCAGGATGGGAAAATTTACCAACAGCGTTATGAAAGAGGAAATGTTATTTATCCGCTGAGGGAAATTGGCATAACAGACCATACAGGTACAGAAGTTGTCTTTTTGCCAGATAAGGAAATATTTGAAGAAACCATCTTTGATTTTGATACTCTACGTCAAAGGCTTCGGGAAATGGCTTTTCTAACAAAAGGCGTTAAAATTATTTTAACTGATGAGAGGCTGAAAGAGCCAAAAGTAAGGGAATTTCATTATGAAGGCGGGATTAAGGAATATGTGAGTTATTTAAACCGTCATAAAGACCCTCTTTATGAGCAGATAATTTATTGTGAAGGGCAGAGGGATGGCATATTGGTAGAGGTGGCAATGCAGCATAACAGCTCTTATCAAGAAGGGACATATAGTTTTGTAAATAATATTACAACGCCGGAAGGCGGGACTCATCTAACAGGGTTCAGGAACGCGTTAACAAAGACTTTTAATGATTATGCAAAGAAAAATAAAATTTTAAAAGAAAATGAAACAAACCTTACAGGGGATGATATCCGTGAAGGCCTTTCGGCAATTGTCAGCATTAAGATTGGTGAACCACAGTTTGAAGGGCAGACAAAACAAAAATTAGGGAATAGTGAAGCAAAAAGGGCAGTAGAATCTGTAGTTGCTGAACAGTTAACATATTTTTTGGAACAGAACCCTTCTGTAGCGAGAATTATTTGTGATAAAGCGGTTCTGGCCCAGAGGGCAAGGGATGCCGCTAGGAAAGCAAGGGATTTAACAAGGCGTAAAACCGCTTTAGATAGTACGACGCTTCCAGGAAAGCTTGCTGACTGTAGCGATAAAGACCCCAAAAATTGTGAAATTTATATAGTGGAAGGCGATTCTGCAGGAGGAAGTGCAAAGACTGCAAGAAACCGTGCAACACAGGCAATTCTTCCATTGCGTGGTAAGATATTAAATGTAGAAAAGTCAAGGCTGGATAAAATATTAATTAACAATGAGATTAAAGCTATGATTACTGCTTTTGGGACAGGGATAGGGGAAGATTTTAATATTGAGAAGCTCCGCTATGATAAAATTGTAATTATGACAGATGCTGATGTGGATGGCGCCCATATTGCCACCCTTATGTTGACATTTTTGTACCGCTTTATGCCAGACTTAATCCGTAAAGGGCATGTTTATCTTGCACAGCCACCGCTTTATAAGGTGGAGCGCAATAAAAAAGTGTATTATGCCTATGATGATTTTGAACTTGGTTCTATCCTGAAGGAGATTGGAAGAGATGGTAATAATAAAATACAGCGTTATAAGGGCCTTGGGGAAATGGATGCCGACCAACTCTGGGATACTACAATGGATCCAGAAAAGAGGATCCTTTTGCGGGTAACGATAGATGAGGAATCAGAATCTGAGATTGACGTAGTATTTAATACCCTGATGGGGGATAAAGTAGAGCCACGCCGGGAATTTATAGAAGAAAATGCAAAATATGTGAAAAATCTGGATATATAGTTCCAGTTATTACTATTTACGGCAATTATCTCATCAATGATAGGTTTTCTGTCAATGGCATAGGCTATTGCTTTGCTTATCTTATGGTGGGTTGAATGAGATAGGAATTTGGAGGATATCGTATGGATGATAATATCTTTGACAAGGTTCATGAAGTGGATTTAAAAAAGAAAATGGAAACTGCATATATTGATTATGCAATGTCTGTTATTGCAGCAAGAGCCCTTCCAGATGTAAGGGATGGATTAAAACCTGTACAGCGCAGGATTTTGTATGCAATGGTAGAATTAAACAATGGCCCGGATAAACCACATCGTAAATGCGCCCGTATTGTCGGTGATACAATGGGTAAATATCATCCGCATGGAGATAGCTCTATTTATGGTGCGCTGGTGAACTTGGCACAGGAGTGGTCTACCCGCTATCCACTGGTCGACGGGCATGGGAATTTTGGATCTGTCGATGGTGATGGTGCGGCAGCAATGCGTTATACAGAAGCAAGGCTTAGCAAAATTTCAGTTGAAATGCTTGCAGATATTAACAAAGATACAGTCGACTTCACTCCAAATTTTGATGAAACAGAAAAAGAGCCAGTTGTATTGCCATCAAGATATCCTAATCTTTTAGTTAATGGAACTTCTGGCATTGCTGTTGGAATGGCTACAAATATTCCCCCTCATAATCTGCGGGAAGTAATTGATGCAGTTGTACGCATTATTGATAATAATATTGACGATCAAAATACAACAATGGAGGATATCTTGTCAATTATTAAAGGCCCGGATTTTCCAACAGGGGCACAGATTTTAGGAACCAGGGGAGTAGAAGAGGCATATCGTACAGGACGTGGTAAAATACGCGTGCGTGCTGTTACGAATATAGAGCCAATGGACAATGGGAAAAACCGTATTGTTGTGACAGAACTTCCTTACATGGTAAATAAAGCAAGATTGATTGAAAAGATTTCCGAACTACATAGGGATAAAAAAATTGATGGGATTACTGATTTACGTGATGAGACAAACAGGGAAGGGATGCGCGTTTGTATTGAACTGCGCCGTGATGTAAACCCGAATATTATATTAAACCAGTTGTTTAAGCATACACAGATGCAGGATACTTTTGGTGTTATTATGCTTGCCCTTGTAAATAACCAGCCTGTTGTTATGAATCTTTTGCAGATGCTGCAATACTATTTAAAGCATCAGGAAGAAGTTGTTACAAGAAGAACAAAATATGATTTAAATAAAGCTGAAGAGCGGGCACATATCTTACAGGGATTATTGATTGCATTGGATAATATTGACGAAGTAATTAATATTATCCGTGGTTCAAAAAATGCAAATGAAGCAAAAGAAAAGCTGCAACAGCGTTTTGAACTGACGCAGGCACAGGCGGATGCAATAGTTGAAATGCGCCTTCGTGCCCTGACTGGTTTGGAAAGGGAGAAAATAGAAAACGAGTTTGCGGAACTGCAGAAAAAAATTGCAGAGTTTAGGGCAATTTTAGCAGACCGTAAGCTTTTGCTTGGTGTGATAAAAAAGGAAATTCTAGTTATCCGTGATAAGTTTGGAGATGAGAGGCGTACTTCCATAGGATATGATGAAAATGATATTTCGATGGAAGATTTAGTGCCAAATGAAAATACAATTATTACTATGACCAGATTAGGTTATATTAAAAGAATGACGGTAGATAATTTTAAAAGCCAGCACCGTGGCGGTAAAGGCATAAAAGGGATGCAGACAATTGAGGATGACTATATTGAAGATTTAATAATGTCAACAACACATCACTATATAATGTTTTTTACAAACAAAGGGCGTGTTTACCGTCTGAAAGCATATGAGATTCCAGAATCAGGAAGAATGGCCAGAGGGACGGCTATTATCAATTTGCTTCAGCTTCTTCCTGATGAAAAGATTACTGCTGTAATTCCAATCCGTGAATATGCAGAAAATAAATATTTATTTATGGCTACGAAAAATGGTATGGTGAAGAAGACATCAATAGCAGAATATATCAATATTAGAAAATCCGGCCTTCAGGCAATTAATCTCCGTGAGGATGATGAATTGATTGAGGTAAAGGCAACAAATTTGAAAAAGGATATTATTTTAGTAACAAAACAGGGACAGTGCATCCGTTTTGATGAAAATGATGTAAGACCGACTGGTAGAACTTCAATGGGAGTTATTGGGATGAATCTTTCTTATGACGATGAAGTTATTGGCATGCAGCTTGATACCCAGGGAAAATACCTTATGCTTGTTTCTGAATATGGAATGGGAAAATGTACGGAAATTGATGAGTTTGCAAAACAGTATAGAGGGGGGAAAGGTGTAAAATGCTATAAAATAACCGGCAAAACAGGTGATGTAGTTAGTGTGAAAGCTGTAAATGAGGATAATGAGGTTATGCTTATAACGACAGAAGGAATCATAATACAGTTAAATGTTTCAGAAGTTTCTATCCTTGGAAGGGTTACTTCAGGGGTAAAATTAATGGATTTAGATGACTCTGATAAGAAAATTGTTATTGCAAGCATGACAAAAGTAAGGGATGCTATGCCTGAAAACTTGGAAACCCCAGAAGAAAAGACAGTAGAAGAATCTGAAAGTTTGGAAGGTTTATCAACGGAATCTAAAACAGATACCCCAAATAGTGATTCATCTTTAGGACGGCTGCTTGAGAGGGCAGAACAGGATAAAGATGAATAAATGTTATTGGTGATAGGAGCAGGCCGTACTAGAGTGTGTTAGAAGGAGACTGAAATGAGAGTTATTTTAGCAGAAGAAATTACTAGAAATATAAAGGAGATGTGTATAGAAGCAAATTATGAATTATCTTCTGATGTTAAAAATAAAATTTATGAAAAGGCGGATACAGAAACCAATCATCTTGGAAAACAGATTTTAGGACAATTAAAAAAGAATTTGGAAATTGCAGAAACAGAAAATATTCCGATATGCCAGGATACGGGAATGGCAGTAGTATTTATTAAAATAGGGCAAGATATCCATATAGAAGGTGGAAATTTGGAGGATGCCATAAATGAAGGAATTAGGCAGGGATATACAGAAGGTTATCTGCGAAAGTCAGTTGTAAAAGATCCTGTTGAAAGGATAAATACAAAAGACAATACGCCAGGAGTAATTCACTATGAGATTGCTGATGGTGATCAGATAGAAATTATTGTTGCTCCAAAAGGTTTTGGAAGCGAAAATATGAGCCGTATCTGTATGCTAAAGCCGGCAGATGGAATCGAAGGAATCAAAGAAGCAATATTAGAGACAGTCAGACTTGCTGGACCGAATGCTTGTCCTCCAATAGTAGTTGGGGTAGGTATTGGAGGTACATTTGAGAAGTGTGCATTATTGTCGAAAAAAGCTTTAACGAGGGATTTAGGTTGTCATAACCAAATACCATATGTAAAGAATTTAGAAGAAGAAATGTTGGACAAAATTAACCAGCTTAAAATCGGGCCTGGTGGTTTGGGTGGTAATACAACAGCACTAGGAATTAATATCGAAACATATCCAACACATATTGCAGGGCTGCCAGTTGCAATAAATGTTTGTTGTCATGTAAACCGGCATAAGAAGAGAATATTATAAGGGCTATTTTTTATCATGTGATTAACACAATAGAAAAGGAGAAAGCAATTGGATAAGTATATAGAAACGCCATTAACAGAAGAAAAAGTGGCTGGTTTAGATGCAGGAGATTTTGTATATCTTTCAGGTACTATATATACAGCACGCGATGCTGCGCATAAAAGAATGTATGAAACTATGGAGAAAGGAGAGCCAATACCATTTGAGTTACAGGACAATATTATATATTATCTTGGACCTTCACCTGCAAGAGAGGGCCAGGTGATTGGCTCTGCAGGACCTACAACAAGTAGCCGTATGGACAAATATACCCCACTTTTATTAGAGAAGGGTTTAAAAGGGATGATTGGGAAAGGAAGACGTTCTAAGGAAGTTATAGATTCAATGCATCAAAACCATGCAGTATATTTTGCTGCAATAGGCGGAGCTGGAGCACTTTTGTCAAAGTGTATTAAAAAAGCAGAGATAATTGCATATGAAGACTTGGGGACAGAAGCGATACGAAAGTTGGAAGTAGAAAATTTACCAGTTATTGTAGTAATAGACCAACATAAAAAAAATATGTATGAAGAAGCATTAAACTGAGAATAATAATGAATATAAGTTACTATTTGTGCGTAGGCACAACGGTTATAGTTGATTTGCAGAATAGTCGAGAATAGTTACAGTGTTACTATTCACAGCCAATCGTAGCCGGACTTAAGGAAATAAAAAATATCTTC
>CAJUJR010000016.1 GCA_910586605.1 uncultured Lachnospiraceae bacterium
GAAGATATTTTTTATTTCTTTAATTTGGCTACGATTGGCTGTGAATAGTAACAATGTACTATGTGAAGGCTCCATCCATCACAATTGAGATGGGGACTACCACGGCACCTTGTTCATATTGGGACTATGCATCTGCATATCGGAAAAATCAGTATGTGGTACTGAAAATCGCAAATGCTTTAAAATAGTACTGCCGGGGAGAAACTATTTTGTTTCTTCCCAGTTTTTTATTTCTTTGTGGAAGTTAGTGTTTTTGCCGTTTATAGGGAGGCTTCTCATGTTCCAGTATTTAGGATTCAGGATATGTGCAAGATGGATTTGGGCGTGCAATTGACATTGGAATAGTAACTATTAAAGCTTGGAATAAGGTATTGGATTAGAAAAAATGTGGAATTAAATTTAATGGCATGGTATACTGTTTATATTATTTATGATTTTGATATCCTGTTGCTTGCAGCAGGGGTGTTGATTTATAGTGCTTATCAGGAGAAAAAATGTCAGTTGTAGATAAGGATAAAGTAGATGGAATTGCTTTAACAGAGGATAAAATAATAAAGCTGTTAATTACAGATCATTTAAGTTGGGAAAACGAATATGAACATTTGCTGATTCTTCAGGAAAAAATTAATTCATATCTTGCATTTTGTGAAAGTGACCAGTATAAAGAAATATATCCAGGATATAGAGTAAAAAATGTTGTTTTTGAAATTCACTTTTTGTATGAACCAACGCAGAATGCCTATACGTTTTTAGAACAATTGCCTGCTCAAGTAGGGGAACTTAGTATAGCAGTAGAATGTGCAGTTTCAGAAAACTGAAAAAAGAGGCAAAAATGAGGAATCATTTTAATTTTTATATACAGGCAAATAATCCAAGGGTTTTGAAGGAACATGATTTAGAAGATAAAAATATATCAGATGCAATGGAAACAATATTTCCGCTGTATACAGAAAGCGCAGTTATGATGTGGAATCATATTTGCGTGCCTTTATCGTACAAATATGATATTAGTTATATGATGGATGATATTCTTGATTTGCTTGATGATTTACTCCAGGTAAAGGAAGGGAAGAGGGGAATATCCTGGCTTCCAGATACTTTTCGTAGTGATTGGGACATAGTTTGGGGAAGTGGCCAGATAAGGATAATTTCCCATTGGGAATCTGTAACAGGAAATCTAGAGGGATTGTTAAATGCAAATAACAGGGTTTCTTTAAAAATAGCAGAATTTATATCAGAATGGAAACAAATATTATATATTGTATTGAAAGGTTTAGAAGATAATGGTTATATGGAAAGTGGGATTGTCAATTTAAAAAGGTTAAAACAGCAGTATAATAGGATACCTAATAATGGAATTTTGTATAAGGGGCATTAGAGTATGTCTGGAAATTAGCAGAAGAGTGAAAAGTGGCATTCAGGAATATATAACAGATACATTGACCTATGGGGAAAGGGGGAAGAAAATATGGAAAATATGGGGTATATGGAAAAAACCACCTCTTTTATAGAGGAAAATTCTGCAACCATCCATATTGTATTAGATGTGATAGGGCTTATCCCACGTGTTGGTATTGTGGCAGATGTTATTAATGCTGCATTTTATGCAGTAGAAGAAGGCTGGGAAGGTGTTGTGCTAAGTTTGATAGCGTCTATCCCAGGCGTTGGGGATGTAATTGGGTCAGTCGTTTTATCAGCCAAATTATGCAGGGCAGTAAAGGGGATAGACTTTGGGCTAAAAGCATTGCCGCAGGTAAAAAGAGCCGAGGCATATATACGTTTAATGAGGGGCAAAGCAAAGACTGGGGCGAAGGCGTTAAAGAATAAGTATTATTACTGTATTAAAAGGTGGTTAAAAAGAATGGGAAGGCTGTGCAAGTCTTGTTTTACAGAAGATACACTGGTTTATGCCAGCCAGGGATATTGTCCCATTAATGAAATATGCAGGGGCGACTATATTTATTCTAAACAAGAAGGGATGGCAGAAGCTGCTTTAAAGGAAGTAAAGGAGATTTTCTGCACAGGGGCGCATACGATTTATCATCTTTGGCTGGGTGGAAGAGAGGAAATTAAAACAACGGCATATCATCCGGTTTATATAGAGGCTCAGGGATGGGTGCCCGCCATTAACCTGCAGGAAGGCGATATTGCAGAGACAATGGACGGGCTGGTACAGATTACAAAAATTGTGAAAGTAAGGCATGAAGAGCCTGTGCCGGTATATGACCTGCAGGTAAAAGACTGGGAGTCATACTTTGTTGGAAAGGCACAGCTTTATGTACATAATTGTGGAAAAAAGCCGGCAAAAAGGCCGTCGTGGAGGCAGACGGAAAAGGATATTGAAAGCGATTATGAAGAGTATGATAAGCAGACGTCTTTTATAGGTGGGAAAGAGGTTAAGTATGGGACAAAAGGAAGCGTACGGCCAGATGTTTATAAAAAAGGGCATAGCATTGATGCAAAAAATTACAAGTTAGATAAGGCATCTGGAAGAAGACGCCTGGTTAAAAATGTTGTAGGGCAGTACAGGCAAAGGGTAAACCATTTGCCAAAGGGTACGAAACAAACTGTCATAGCGGATATTAGGGGGCAGAATATACCAAGAAGTGATTTGAGGAACCTAAGACGGGAAATTAGGAGAAAAACAGGCGGCGGGATAAGGGTTCGTTTCAGGAGGAGATAAGATTGCTATAGCGTGTTTGAAATTTGCCAGAGCTATCATTGTGTGCAATTTTTAGTTTTCAAACACGTTCGTGGCTGTTTCTCGGTTGTTGATTATGATTTGGGGAGGATAAGATATGGCGGTTGGGTTTAGTGTAGATTTTGACTGGTTTCAGATAGGGAATGGGGATTTTTTGTATTCTTTTTTTTCAACTGTTGCTTATCATTTAGAAAATGAAAATTGGGGCAGCAGATTCCCACTAGTGATGAATGAGCTGTACCAGGGGAAGTTAGAGGCCGGGGATGTTGATGGGGCAATTCGTGAGGTGTTAAAAATCCAATTGGAATTAAAGGGCTATCTGCCTAATCAAGTGATTTGGGATATAGACAACCTTTCTGCAAAACCGCCTTGGGGGGATAATATCAGTGAGGAAATTACGGATTTGTCAAATTATTTTGTAACAAGCGGAGGGGAGGATTTCTTTTCTGTTTTTTTAGAAGCATTGGAGGATGCAAAAGAGCTAGGGGTTTCTATAAAAATTGAGGCTGTTTAGGTATAAATGCCATTTATGAACCTGGCAACATGGAAAAGCAAAGCAATTCTATAAGAGCTAAATTGTCCTGCAGGAAGGAATGTCTCTCTAAATTTTTGTCAGTTTATAAATTTCAGGAGCTTTCGCTTTTTACAGAAAATTAGAAATCCTGCTTTCTCATGCCACATATAATGAAAGCGCTTCACAGGAGAAGATATTTTTTATTTTCTTAAATTTGGCTGCGATTGGCTGTGAATAGTAACACTTTGGTAACATTTAATTTTTTTGTCAAGAAAAACACTTGACAAGTTACTTTTTTTCTATTATACTACGGTTTGTGTTTAAGGCAGGGCAGTCAGGAGGGATTTATGGCATTCGATTTAACAGAAAAATTGCAAAATGTTTTTAAAAACCTTCGGAGTAAGGGGAAATTAACGGAGGATGATGTAAAAGCTGCATTAAAGGAAGTAAAAATGGCTCTGTTAGAGGCAGACGTCAACTTTAAGGTAGTTAAGAACTTTGTCAAAACAGTACAGGAGCGGGCAGTTGGGCAAGATGTGTTAAACAGCCTGACACCTGGCCAGATGGTAGTTAAGCTGGTCAATGAAGAGTTAGTGAACCTTATGGGAAGTGAGACGACAGAGATTGCGTTAAAGCCTTCCAATGAGATTACAGTTATATTGATGTGTGGCCTTCAGGGCGCAGGAAAGACAACTACGACCGCTAAGATTGCAGGAAAGCTAAAACAGAAAGGGAGAGTCCCTTTGCTAGTTGCCTGTGATATTTACCGCCCGGCAGCCATTGAGCAGTTAAAGGTAAACGGTGAAAAGCAGGGAGTGGAAGTTTTTGCGATGGGAACCAGCCACAGGCCGGTGGATATTGCAAAAGCGGCGTTAGAGCATGCAGCAAAAAATAAGTATAATGTTGTGATACTAGATACGGCAGGCCGTCTCCATATAGATGAAGACATGATGGCGGAACTCGAAGAAATCAAGTCTAATATAGAAGTTGGGCAGAGCATATTAGTTGTGGATTCTATGACAGGGCAGGATGCGGTCAATGTAGCTTCTTCCTTCCAAGAAAAGATTGGGATTGATGGCGTCATTCTGACAAAGCTGGATGGTGATACGCGTGGCGGCGCTGCACTTTCGATTAAGGCAGTGACTGGATGCCCAATACTTTATGTTGGTATGGGAGAAAAGCTGTCTGATTTGGAGCAGTTCCATCCAGACCGTATGGCGTCTAGAATCCTTGGCATGGGTGATGTGCTTACCTTGATTGAAAAGGCGGAGGCTGAAATTGATGAGGATAAAGCACGTGAAATGGAAAAGAAATTCCGGAAAGCGGAATTTGATTTTAATGATTTCTTAGACCAGATGGCACAGATGAAAAAGATGGGCGGCATCCAGAGTATTTTAAGCATGCTTCCTGGCATGGGCATTCCATCTGATTTGGAAATAGACGACAGTATATTTAAAAATATAGAAGCAATTATTTATTCTATGACATTGGAGGAACGCGGCAATCCTGCAATTATCAACCCATCCCGTAAGCGTAGGATAGCAAAGGGAGCTGGGGTAGATATTTCAGAAGTCAATAAGCTTATGAAGCAATACGAACAGTCCAAAAAGATGATGAAGCAAATGTCTGGCATGATGGGCGGAAAAGGGAAAAAGAGAGGAAGGTTTTCCATGCCAAAAATGCCATTTGGCTTTTAAATTTATGATAAACAAAAAAAGCATTTTTGGCATTGCCAAAAAATGCCATTTGGTTTTTAAAGCAGGTTGGATTCTGCGTTGTATTGTCAACCAGGATTTAATATATACCTAATAATGAAAATATTAAGGAGGTGAAAAGAGATGGCAGTAAAAATTCGTTTAAGGAGAATGGGTAAAAAAAGAGCCCCTTTCTATAGAGTAGTTGTAGCGGATGCCAGAGCGCCAAGGGATGGAAGGTTTATCGAGGAAATTGGTACTTATGACCCAAATCAGGACCCGAGCGTTTTCAAGTTTGATGAGGAAAAGGCTAAGAAATGGTTAGCAAACGGTGCAAAGCCAACTGAAACTGTAGGTAAGTTATTAAAGGAAGCAGGCATCACAAAATAATGTGAACTGTGGACAGGGAGGTTTCAGGTAATGAAAGAATTAGTAGAAGTTCTTGCACAGTCGCTTGTGGACCACCCAGAAGCGGTCACTGTAACGGAAACTGAAAAAGATAACGAGATTATCCTTGAATTAAAGGTTGACCCGGAGGATATGGGCAAAGTAATTGGTAAGCAGGGACGTATTGCCAAAGCAATTCGCGCAATGGTGAAAGCGGCAGCTTCCAGGACAGATAAAAAAGTCGTTGTGGAAATTGGACATTGACGCCGGGGATGTGACTGTAAAGAAAAACGCCTGTGCCATATGGTATAGGCGCTTTTTGTAATATGGGGAATTTGTTTGAAATATTAAATGAAATGAGGAGTAAAATGGAAGATTTGTTTCGCGTTGGCGTAATTGCCAATACACATGGTATCCGTGGTGAAGTAAAGGTTTTTCCTACAACAGAAGATCCAAAGCGTTTTGAATGGTTAAAAGAAGTTCTTCTAGATACAGGGAAAGAAAAGATGCCCTTGGAAATCCAGGGGGTACGTTATTTTAAAAATCTTGTAATTGTAAAGTTTAAGGGAATTGACAATATCAATGATATTGAGAAATATAAAGGGATGGATTTGTATGTAACAAGGGAAAATGCAATTCCGTTAGAAGAAGGGGAATATTATATTGCCGATATCATCGGCGCTAAGATAGAAACAGAGGATGGGGAGTTTTTTGGTACATTAAAAGATGTTTTGGAAACTGGCGCAAACCTTGTCTATGTTTCAGAACATAAAGGGCAAGAGGTGCTTCTTCCTGTGATTCCTGATTGTGTAAAAGAGATTGATACAGAGAATAAAAAGGTTGTCGTGCATATTATGCCAGGGCTTTTGGATTAAGGCATGTTGGTGAGTTTTTTGCTTGATTTAGGCAGAATGGGGATTTTATGGATTTTCATATAATGACTTTATTTCCGGAAATGATAGAAAATGCAATGGGAGTCAGTATTACAGGCAGGGCAGTGAAAGCAGGCCATATTACTGTAAATGCTGTAAATATTAGGGATTATGCGCAGAATAAGCATAACAGGGTGGATGATTATCCCTATGGGGGCGGCGCCGGCATGGTGATGCAGGCAGAGCCGGTATATCAGTGTTACCAGGCGATTGCAGGCCATTGCAGGGAAAAAGTCCGTGTCGTTTATCTTTCCCCAAAGGGAAAGGTTTTTTCCCAGGAAATGGCACAGGAATTTGCAGAAGAAAAGGAACTTATTTTTTTGTGCGGCCATTATGAAGGGATTGATGAACGGGTTTTAGAAGAAATTGTTACGGATTATGTATCAATAGGGGATTATGTATTGACGGGCGGAGAACTTCCGGCCCTGGTAATTATGGATGCTGTTTCACGGCTGGTACCAGGTGTTTTAAATAATGCAGAATCGGCCTGTACAGAATCTTTTTCTGGGAATCTTCTTGAATATCCGCAGTATACGAGGCCGGAAGAATGGAACGGGAAAAAGGTTCCGCCTGTTTTGCTTTCTGGAAACCATAGATTGCTTGCAGCGTGGTACCGAAGGCAGTCAGTGATTGTGACTGCAAAAAACAGGCCGGATTTATTGGGAAAGGCAGAGTTATCTGAGGAAGAGAAAAAGTTAGTGCAGGATTTGGAAAGGGAAGGGGCATGGGAAATATAAGAAAAAAGGGAAAAAATTTTTTTATTCTGGCAGCTTTGGCGTGCGTCTTTCTTTCTGGCTGTGCTGCTCCACAGGAAAAGGAAAATTTATCTATTAGTGGGTTTGCATTTGATACAACATATACAATTACTTTATATAAAGGCGGGAGTAAGGATGTTTTGGATGCCTGCGTATCAAAATGCAGCGAATATGAAAAGGTGTTCAGCCGTACTTTAAAAGACAGCGAGCTTTACCAAATCAATGAAATAGAAAAAATTTATAAAAAGGTTGTGGAAGAAAATAGGGAATATAAAAGCCAATGGGAACACAAGAAAATACAGTATGATAAGGATGGGCTTGCTTTTTTGAGTGCTGCCATCGAGGCAGGAAAGCCAGAAGGGAATGTAGCAGAATATAAACTTCACGAGGATGGCAGGATTACGTTTCCGGTATCGGAAATGATGGAAGAAATTCTAGGCAAGGGGCTGGAATATTCTGAAAAATCAAAAGGAGGGTTTGACCTTGCCATAGAGCCGGTTACTTCCCTTTGGGATTTTAAGGCAGAAGAGCCAGAAGCCCCTGCGAAAGAAGAAATCAGGAAAGCGCTGAAATATGTGGATTATCGAAAGGTTTCGCTGCGGGATGGAGAACTTGCCTTTTCTATGCCAGGTATGGGAATTGATTTGGGAGGGATTGCAAAAGGCTTTATTGCGGATGATTTAAAAAAGTATTTATTGGGACAAGGGGTAAAAGGGGCGTTGATTAATCTGGGCGGCAATGTGCTGTGTATTGGGGGGAAAGAGGATGGGGAACCATTTTATGTAGGTATTCAACAGCCTTTTGCGCAGAGAAGCCAGACAATTGCGGCAGTAGCGGTAAAAGATGTTTCAGTGGTTTCCTCAGGGATTTATGAACGTTATTTTAAAACAGAAGATGGGGCGATGTACCATCATATTATAAATCCTGTTACAGGGTATCCTTATAAAAATGATTTGCTTGGCGTTACCATTCTTTCAGAAAATTCGGTGGATGGCGATGGGCTTTCTACGGCCTGTTTTGCGCTTGGAAGGGAGAAAGGGATAGAATATATCAATTCTCTGGAAGGCGTCTATGCGGTGTTTATTACAGAAGATGAAAAGCTTTGGTATTCGGATGGCTTTGAACAGTTTTTAAAGGAAGGGGAAAGCGGATGAAAAAACTTCGGAGGGAATATCGTTTTTATGGAAGAGTGCAGGGAGTCGGATTCCGTTACCATGCAAATTATGCAGCACAGCAGCTTGGGATAACGGGCTGGGTACGCAATTGTTACGATGGCAGTGTGGAGGCGCAGGCGCAGGGGGCAGATAGGGCATTGCAGGATTTTGTGGCGATGCTGGAAAATGGAAGGTATATTAGGATAGAATCAATGGATTGTAGGGAAATCCCGTTAGAAGAGGGGGAACGGGGATTCCGGGTAAGGCAGGATTATTAAATGGAAAAGAAAGAAGGTACAGAATTTGCTGTCTGGGTGGCAGGCCTGATTTTAGGAGGGATTGCGCTTCTGATACTTTTGGTCGCCTATTTTTCACCGTTTTCATTAGAAAGCCTTGCTTATGATTGCTGGATTCACAAACGAAGTGGGATATATTGCCCAGGCTGCGGTGGGACCAGGGCTTTTTTTGCAATTTTGCATGGGGAGTTTATTACCTCTTTTTTCTATCATCCAGTAGTGCTTTATATGGGGAGTTTATATGCTGTATTTATGCTTCGCGGGGCAATCCATTATCTTTCAAAAGGGAAATATCCTTTTATGAAATTCCGGCTGGGCTATATTTATACAGCAGTTGGGATAACGATTGCCCAGTTTTTGATAAAAAATATCTGCCTGCTGGTTTTCCATATTGCATGGATGAAGTGATAATTGTGGTTTACCAACAAAAAAGCTGGAGGCTCTAAAAACAGATATGAATAGCAATGATGGAGGAAATATGTATAAAATCTACCAGATGGATACAAAGCAGCTTGAAAATCCACATATTTTCCAGAAATATTACCAAGAAGCTACAAATAGCCGTCGCCAGAAGATTGACAGTTTCCGGATGATGAAGGATAAAAAGCTTTCACTGGCCGCAGGAGCCTTGCTGAACCTGGGGTTAAAAGAGTATGGCCTTTTGGATGAAAAGGAAAAAATTGTGGAAGGGGAAAATGGAAAACCATACCTTCCTGGGCATCCAGGGATTTATTTCAATATTTCCCATTCAGAACAGAGGGCAATAGCTGTATTTTCGGATGTAGAAGCGGGATGTGACATAGAGTATGCTAAAGTTTCACCAGGGCTTGGGCTGGCAGAACGGTTTTTCTGCCCAGAAGAGTACAGATATATTTTAAAACAGGAAGAAAAAAGGCAGGCTGCCACATTTTACCGTCTCTGGACATTGAAAGAAAGCTTTTTGAAAGCTACCGGGTTTGGGCTGAAACTGCCGCTGGATCAATTCTGTATCAGCCTTGAAGGGGAGATACAAGTAAGCCAGCAGGTTAACCGGAAAAAGTATTATTTTAAAGAATGGCGGGATGGGGAGTATCAGATAGCAGTGTGCCTGGAATGCAGTAAACCGTAACAACCAGATTGCAATTTTCAAATATGCCCCAGCGCTTGGGCTTGACATCATTTAGGGATAAAAGTATACTATTGCTAATGTTGTTCAGGGGAATGTTTGAAGAAATTTTCAAACACACTCTAGCATAGAAAGAGGAATCAGGATGCAAAATCGTTTATCAGAAAGGCTGCTGGAAGCAACTATTATTTCTATTAGATGGGAACGTGTTATAGTACATATTGATGTACAGCTTAAATATAAAGATGGCGCATTGCCGGGCATGGATTTAGAGTTTTATGCAGTAGACAAAAGTTTTGCAGTTGGGGCTTTATTTCAGCGGAAAGTGCTGCAAGAAGGCCTGGTAAGGCTTTCTTTGAATATTACGAATACAGGCGATTGCAAGTGCCTGCGTATGGGAAGCTATCAGCTGTATGCCTGCAACCGGCAGGATATCCTGGCAAAATGTGTCGTTGACCCGGCGGTTGTGCCGGAAATTGAAAATTATTCTCGTTCTTTTCTCCACCATAACAGGGGGAGAGGGTATCTGGTTAATTTCTATGTTTCAGAAGAGGATGAGGCAGGCCTTGCGTTATTGATGCATACAATGGATGCGGCAAAAGTAGAAATGGAGCCGCCTTCTGATACTAAAATCATGAAATCAGCTATTACAGGGCCGCTTATTACACTGCGGAAAAATGCCGGAAGGATGCGTTGGAGGTATTGTTACCGCAAATATGTGAAACACTATCAGAAAAGACAGAAAACCATTATGTTTATGACAGAGCAGAGCGATAAAATCGGGGGAAACCTTGCGGCTGTATATAAGCGGATTTGTGAGAGGGGACTAGACAAGGAATATACCATTCTTTTTTCCGCAAGGCCCCAGTCTTATATTAAGCAGAAAAGGAGCAGTACAAAGGAACTTCTGAAAAAGCTTGCTAAGTGTGACATGGTATTTGTAGATGACCATGTACCATTGTTTGACTGGCTGGAACTTGACAAAAGGACAAGCCTGATACAGCTTTGGCATGCAGGCGCTGGTTTTAAGTCTTCTGGATATAGCAGGTGGGGGCACATCGGCTGTCCGGCGCCAGTAAGCTGTCACAGGCAGTATGCCTATGGGATTTCAGGCTCTAAAAACATTGCCATGTTTTTTTCAGAAGTCTTTGGGATTACCGATGAACAGATTCTGCCAACAGGGATGCCGCGTATGGATGAATATCTAGATGAAGCGTACCGCAGGGAAAAAACAGAGGAACTTTATCAGCTTTATCCGGCTTGCAAAGGGAAAAAGGTGATTTTATTTGCCCCAACTTACCGTGGCAAGAACCGCGGGGATGCACATTATCCATATGAAATGATAGATTTTGGGCGGCTTTATAATTTTTGCAAAGAAGAGGGATATGTTGTACTATTTAAGATGCACCCTTGGGTTCGGGAAGGGGTGCCGATTGAAGATAACTATAAAGATGCCTTTTTTGATGTCAATGCATTTCCAAACATCAATGATTTATTTTATATTACAGAAATATTGATTACAGATTATTCTTCCAATATATTTGAATATAGCTTGATGAAGAAGCCAATGCTGTTTTTTGCATTTGATAAAATCCAGTATTCTTTCTCAAGGGGCTTTCACAGGGATTATGAGGAGGCGGCTCCGGGAAAGGTATGTTATACTTTTCCTGAGATTATGGCAGCTTTGGAACAAAAGGATTATGAATATGAAAAAGTGGAAGAATATGTAAGGAAACATTTTGATTATATTGACAGTTCTGCTTCTGACAGAGTGATTGATTGGATTTTACTTGGGAATCTCCCAGAGGAGTTAAAGAAGGGGCTGCAGCATAACCAGGATGTTTTAAAAAGGATACATTCGCTTGATTTTTCAGTACTTGGACATGTCTGAAAATTGCCTTTTGCAGATTGTAAGGAACGTAAAGTTCCTGGGATGAATTTCCAATCACATTTTAGGATATAGAAGAGAATTTCCAAACAAGGAGGGAAAGAAAATGAGTAATATAGCAATGATTTTTGCAGGAGGTAAGGGCGTCAGGATGGGTTCTGGTATTCCGAAACAGTTTTTGTCAATTCATGGGAAGCCGATTTTAGTCCATACGCTGGAATTATTCCAGGAGCATGATATGATTGATAAAATCTATGTTTCTGTTTTAAAGGAGTATATTGAAAAGACCAGGAAATTGGTAAAGAAGTACCAGCTTGATAAAGTTGTGTCAGTAATTGCCGGTGGTGAAACAGCACAGGATTCTATCTATAATGTTTTAAAGGAAGCAGAGCGGGAAAATGCGCAAGATTCTATTGTGCTTCTGCATGATGGCGTACGTCCCTTTGTTTCGTATAATACAATCCGGAAAAATATTGAGAGCGTAAAAAAGTATGGAAATGCAATTACCTGTACTTCCTGCCAGGAGACAATTCTTTTAAGCCAGTCAGGGGAAAAGGTGGATTCTGTGCCATACCGTAAAGATACGTTTGCAGCGCAGGCTCCGCAAAGCTTTTATCTGAAAGATATTATTGAAGCACATGACCAAATCCGGGCAAAAGACCCAACATATGAAAATATGGTAGACGCTTGTACCATTATGACAACATTGGGAAAAGAAGTTGTGATGGTTGCAGGGAACAGGGGGAATATTAAGGTTACGACGCCAGAAGATGTGTATATGTTCCGGGCATTGTTAAATTATAAGGAAAACGAGCAGACATTTGGTATTGGCTTGACAAATGATATCCATTAGAAAAAATTGTAGGAAATAGAAAAGGAGGGATTATTTTGTATATAGAAAGTCCTGATAATTCCGTTTTACAAGAAGATTTGGAAAGGGCAGTAAAAGAAGGCTTTCCAACAGATAAACTAAAGAATGCAAAAGTACTGGTAACAGGGGCAACCGGCCTTCTCGGTTCTCAGGTGGTAAAATATTTACTTTGCCTAGACCGGATAAAAAAGCTTGGCATTACAGTTATAATCTCTGTCAGGAATAAAGAAAAAGCAAAAAAGGTATTTCCATATCTAGGGGAAAACCCTTCTCTTGTGTTGCTGGAAGGCGATATTAATGATGAAATTCACTATGAGGGCGAGGTGGACTATATCGTACATGGTGCCAGCCCAACAAGTTCAAAATATTTTGTAACTTCTCCAGTAGAGACAATCCGTACTGCTATGGATGGGACGACAAATATCCTTTCGTTTGCAGAAAAGAAAAAAATAAAAGGAATGGTGTATTTATCTTCCCTGGAAGTCTATGGGACACCGGCAGAAGAAGCAGGTCTTATTTCAGAAAAGGACTATGGATATATTGACCCATTAAGCGTCCGCAGCAGTTATTCTGAGGGAAAACGCATGGTAGAATGCCTATGTGTATCTTATGCAGAGGAATATGGCGTCCCGGTAAAAATCGCAAGGCTGTCCCAGTCATTTGGGGCCGGGGTGGAATATAATGATGGAAGGGTGTTTGCGGAATTTGCAAGATGCGCGATTGAAAAGAAAAATATTGTGCTGCATACAGAAGGGAAGACAGTCAGGAGCTATTGCTACACAATGGATGCAGTTACCGCCCTGGTCGCTATTTTATTGGATGGAGCTATTGGGGAGGCATATAATGTAACGAATATGCGCACTGCAATCTCTATTTATGATATGGCGGGATTAGTTTGTAATATTTTCCCGGATTCTGGAATTTCTGTAGAGAAAGATTTACCGGAGGATATCAGCAGTTTTGGCTATAACCCGGAGATGGTAATCCGCTTGGACAGCAGCAAACTGGAAAAGCTGGGCTGGAGGGCGACTGTTGGCTTGGAGGAAATGTATCAGAGGCTGGTAGACAGTATGATACTGTCAAAGGATGCGGTTTAGGGTAGCTGTTTTTTATCCTGTAAATCGTAATTTATACTGCATGTCGGATAGATTTGCAGTGATCAACTATAACGAAAGGCCGCCGGCTATATCCTTGCCTTGGACAGATTGGTAAATTCTGGCGGTCTTGAGTATATATTAGCAGGAGGATGATAGATTATGGGAATGACAATGACACAGAAGATTCTGGCAGCCCATGCAGGGCTGCCTTCCGTGGAAGCTGGGCAGCTGATTGAGGCAAATTTGGATTTAGTCTTGGCAAATGACATTACTGGCCCGGTAGCTATCCACGAGGTAGAGAAGTTAAAGAAAAAAACAGTGTTTGACAAAGATAAGGTTGTTTTGGTGCCGGATCATTTTGCTCCAAATAAAGATATTAAATCTGCGGAACATTGTAAATGTGTGCGTGAATATGCAAAGGCGCATGATATTACAAATTATTTTGAAGTAGGGAAGATGGGGATTGAACATGCCCTGCTTCCAGAACAGGGTCTGATTGTTGCAGGCGAGGTATGCATTGGCGCTGATTCGCATACCTGTACATATGGCGCGCTGGGTGCGTTTTCCACAGGCGTGGGGAGTACAGATATGGGCTGCGGCATGATTACTGGGCAGGCATGGTTTAAAGTACCGTCTGCAATTAAATTTACTTTAACAGGAAAGCCTTCTAAATGGGTTAGCGGAAAAGACGTTATCCTGCATATTATTGGAATGATTGGCGTAGATGGCGCGCTTTATCAGTCTATGGAGTTTACTGGGGACGGGATAAAAAACCTTTCGATGGATGACCGTTTTACCATTGCCAATATGGCAATTGAAGCAGGGGCGAAAAATGGCATTTTCCCAGTAGATGAAAAGACGGTTGAATATATGGAAGAGCATTCTGCGAAGAAGTATACGATATATGAGGCGGATGAGGACGCTGTCTATGAAAAAGAGTATACCATTGATTTAAGCAGCATAGAACCAGTTGTTGCTTTTCCTCATCTTCCGGAGAATACAAAAAAAGTATCAGAGGCAGGGGAGATCCTTATTGACCAGGTAGTAATCGGTTCTTGTACAAATGGCAGGATTGAAGATTTACGCGTTGCTGCAGAAATTTTAAAAGACCGAAAGGTTGCAGATGGAATCCGTGCGATTGTAATTCCGGCTACACAGGCCATTTATATGCAGGCAATTGAAGAGGGGCTGGTACAAACATTTATCCAGGCTGGCGCAATTGTCAGTACGCCTACCTGCGGTCCATGCCTTGGCGGATATATGGGGATTCTGGCGGCTGGTGAGAGGGCGGTTTCAACAACTAACCGTAACTTTGTAGGGCGCATGGGGCATGTGGATTCAGAAATTTATCTGGCAAGCCCAGCTGTAGCGGCAGCAAGCGCAGTGACTGGTAAAATATCACAGCCATCTGATTTGGGGATGGAATAAGAATGGAGGTAAGTTTATGAAAGCACGTGGCATAGTCCATAAATATGGCGATAATATAGATACAGATGTTATTATTCCGGCAAGATACTTAAATTCTTCTGATCCGGATGAGCTTGCAAAAAAATGTATGGAAGATATTGACCCAGAATTTGTAAACCGTGTCCAAAAGGGTGATATTATGGTTGCCAATAAAAATTTTGGCTGCGGCTCATCTAGGGAACATGCGCCGATTGCGATTAAAGCAGCAGGGATCGGCTGTGTCATTGCAGAAACATTTGCCCGGATTTTTTACAGGAATGCCATTAATATAGGGCTTCCGATTATTGAGTGCGCCGAGGCGGCAAAAGAAATTGAAGCGGGCGATACCGTGGAGATTGACTTTGACAGCGGCATAATTTATGATAGGACAAAAAATACAGAATATAAGGGACAGGCGTTTCCACCGTTTATGCAGAAGATTATTAAAGCAGAAGGTCTTATTAATTACATTAATGAGAATAAATAATGTATCGATACTATTCATGGCCGATTTCTGAAAAAAGAATGGCTGTGGATAGTAATAATGCGCAATTGAGAGGATTGTAAAAATGGGAATGGTTTTTGGAGTAATCTTAGCAGGAGGGGTGGGAAACCGCATGGGGAACCTGGAACGCCCAAAGCAGTATATTACTGTTGGCGATAAGCCGATTATTATTTATACAGTCCAGAAGTTTCTGGAAAATGATGAATTTGAACATTTGATTGTACCATGCCCTAAAGTATGGATGGAGCATACAAATAGCCTGATGAAAAAGTATTTTCCAGAAAAAAAGGGACATATTACTGTGTTAGAGGGCGGAGATACGCGGAATGAGACAATCATGAACGCGATTGCCTTTATTGAGCGGGAGTATGGGCTAGACGAGGAAACCTTGATTGTAACGCATGATTCTGTCAGGCCGTTTTTGACAGAGCGGATTATACGGGAAAATATAGAGTATGGCAAAAAATACGGCGCGGCTGATACAGCAATCCCATCGACGGATACGATTGTGACAAGCAAAGATAATGTTATAATTTCTGATATCCCAGACCGGAAAAAAATGTACCAGGGGCAGACGCCGCAGACATTCCGTGCAAAAAGACTGCGGGAACTTTATTATTCCCTGACGGAAGAAGAAAAAGAAATTTTGACAGATGCATCCAAGATTTATATTATGAAGGGTGAGAAGGTATATCTGGTAAATGGCGAGGTTTCTAATATTAAGATTACGTATCCATATGACTTGCGCGTGGCGGAAACTTTGGTGAACAATATGGAAGGCGAAGGGCTGTAAATAGAATACAGCCCTTTTATTATACTAGTACTCTGGCAACAAAAAAGCTTGAGAAGTAAAAAAAATACGGTAAAAATGTAGGAAAATTACGGAATCTGTTGTAATCTTTCAAAAATTGTATATAATAAAGATAGAGGGAGTTATTGTCCAATGATTTTACAAGGGAGGGGATATTATGTTAGCAGAATTCAGGGTACGGAATTATAAAAATTTCAGGGATGAATTAAAGTTTTCATTAGAACAGAACAAGAACTATGAGTTTAACCAGGATGCAGTCTATAATGGCATTATCAAAGATTCTGTTGTAGTTGGTTATAATGCTTCAGGTAAGACAAATTTGGGGCTGGCGGTTATGGATATTATAGTCCACCTGACAGATAAGAAGTGGAAAAAAACTCCAGGGATTTTATATTCTAATTTATATAACCAGGATAATGTGGCTTTTTTTGCATATAAATTTAAATTTGGTTCTAGTGTTTTAGAATACACATATGAAAAAAAGGATGCAGAATATGTAATACGGGAAAGCATTAAGATTGACGGGAAAAAGATTATCAAAAATGATTCAGGCACATGTTCTGTGGAATTAAATGGTTCAGAAAACCTGAACTTGGAAAATTGGGACAGTTCTATTTCTTTAGTGAAATATGTATATGCGAATACAGTATTGGATAAAGAAGATAAGAACTGCCTGGTATTTATAAAGTTTATGAAATTTGTGAATCAGATGTTATGGATAAGCAGTACAGAAGGATTGAAAGCAATAGGGTTTGTGACTAATGCAGGCGATGTTTTTGAGCAAATATGTAATATGGAAAATGGCATTCAGGACCTGGAAGATTTTTTGCGTGAGGTAAATCTTCCATTCCATCTTGTGGTGAAGGATAAAGGGGAAGGGAAAAAAGTATATTGCAGATTTGGGGAAAAAGAAGTAGCATTTGCCCCGCTTATGTCCAGCGGGACAAAATCATTGGTTTTTTTATTTTTATGGTATTTGCAGCGGGAAAACATTTCCTTTATATTTATTGATGAATTTGATGCGTTTTATCATACTGATTTGTCGGTTGCCGTAATCCGCAAATTGATGGAAGAAAAAAATACGCAGGTTGTTTTTACCTCACATAATACAGATATTATTACAAATGAGTTATTGCGTCCAGACTGTTATTTTATATTGGATGATAACAGAATTCAGCCTTTTTGCAGTCTGACTGACAAGGCTTTAAGGGAGGCACATAATTTACAGAAGATGTATAAGGCGGGGGCGTTTCATGATTAGCCAAAAGAAAAAAGTTCTTTTTATTTATGAAGGAGTAAAAGCGGAAGAAAAATTACTGAATAATCTTGTGGAAGTGTTTTTTTCTTCTGCGGCAGATGTTTCAATCTTAAATTGTCCTGCAGATGGCAATATATATATGCTTTGGAGCAGGCTGAAAAAGGATGGGTTTGATACAAATGTAATTGATGTCTTAAAAGAGATGAGCATAGTTGCAAAGGAACGTTTAAGAAATCTCAGGGCAAGTGATTTTTCCGAAATTTATCTTTTTTCGATTATGACGGCCATAATGACAATATTCCGAAAAAATATTTAAATAAGGATGTATTGGGGGAAATGCTTGCAACATTTAATAATGAAACAGAACTTGGGAAATTGTATATATCTTATCCAATGATTGAATCAATAAAAGAGATTACGATAGAAGCACAGGATTATAAGCATTTATATCTTTCTTTAGACGAAATTGCAAAGTATAAGAAAAGTGTTTTTTCACAGCCTGATTTTAATAATTACAGTTGCATTGATGAGAAACGTTGGCTAATTGCCTGCAATGCAAGCCGTAAACGAGCCAGCCTGCTGGTAAAGTACAATAGTTTCTGTACGTATGCCTATTTTATACATAACCTTGGCCAGGAAAAAATTTATGCTTACCAGAAACAAAATTATATTCAGAATGGAGGATTGTTATGCATTTTAAATTCTGTGCCGCTTTTTCTTTTGGAATATTACAAAGAAGATTTCTGGGACAGGGTAACGGATGCATAAAGGCAGGAGCAGGGTTTCGCCTGCTCCTGCTTGTTTGTGGAAGAATTTATTTAGGCAGCATAAGTTCAACTTTTTGCTCTAGTTTTCTAAAATTTAATTGTAGTTTTTTATTTTCTTCACGGAGTTTTTTTATCCCAATTGCTGTAAAGCGTATAATATCCTGTTGCATAAATGGATTGTCAGCCGTCCATTTTGGAATGGCAGGAGGGGTGTAGTCAAATAAAGCGCCATCCGGGTTGGAAAGGTATTCTTTGGCTACAAGCTGGTTTGTTCTCACATATTTTTTGATAAATTTTTTAAATTCTTTTTTTGAAAACATTGAGGAAGGATATTGGGCGCTGCTGATTTCTTTTTCAATGCGCAAAATATTGCGCATAAATTTCAGGTCTTTTTGGCTAAGCTCTGGCACGCCGTTTAATACCCTCATAATTTCATGTGTGTTCCCGGTTAGGCTTTGGTTTCTTTTCTCTTTGGAAATTTGATATTCTTCTGTGAGGTTTAAGCCGATAGAATGAAGAAAGTCAGCGTAGATAGAGCCTTCCCAAAAGGTTTCTTTTACAAATGGGCGTACAATGATATTTTCTTTTCCAAGTATGGAAGAAATAGACTCCAGTTTTTTATAGTAATTAAGCTGGCGGTTTTTAGGGATTACAGATATAAATTCATCAAAAGTCTGTTCTGGGTTTATGCTGTTTGCCTTAATATGCTGGTTCCATGTAGATATCATTAGTTCGTCCTGTCTTCTGAGGTATAGAATGATTTTAACAGAAAATCCATTTTGTTCTCCATATTCTTTTAATTCCTGCCAAAGCGTTTTTCTTCTGTGGTAGGTTGCACCATAGATTCCTTCATCAGAGAGGATAATGTTGTCATAATCAGAGAATAGGGCTGTAACCTGTTCCATCCCTTTCTTGCATTTTTCCTGTATCTGTGCTTCCTGGAGGCTTTTATCATTATTTTCTATATTATCAATAAGGAAATGGGCGTTTTTAACTTGTGTGCATTCTGGGCACAATGCAGATAAATCAGGATAGGTATATCCATATTTTTGTAATACAGCCAGGTTTTCCCAGCAGAAGCATTGAATTGCTTTAGTACCTGTTTTTATAGTTCCTATGTGCAGATATAGTGTTTTCATATTTTTTTACCTTTCTCAGATCGTAATAATTACGCTAAAATGTGCCTGATGCAATAGCCGGGTAATTTTAGCAAGTAAATCGTAATGGATAAATATGGCAAAAATTTAATAAATATATGTTATTTTTTCCATTTAAAAGAGTTGCCGTGAAAAGCCGGCAGAAAGAAATTTATTCTGCGTAAAATTCGTTCAATAGTTAAACGTCTTAGTAATATATAAAAAGATAGATTGACGAATTATAGAAAAATATATATGATATAACAGGATAGAAAAAAATGAAAATAGATAAGTTTGCTATTTTTTTGCCATAAATTTCTATTATTTTATTACAGTAAAATGTTTAAAGGGGGAGCACATTTTATGAAGTTACAGAATGATAAATGGAAGATATTTGTAGTGATGGCGGTTAGCTTTGCGTTGCTTACAGGGCAGCCTTCTGTTGTTTCTGCTGCTGAAGGGCAAGCTTCAGCAGCAGAAACAACGCAGGAAGATAATAAGGAAGAGGGCAAAGAAGGGGACGAATCCCAAGAAAACCAGGGAAATGAAAATAATGGGTCAGATGGCACCTTGCCAGATACTGCAAATTTAAGGCTTATATTTACATCGGACATCCACGGACAGGTGACGACAGAAGATTATGAAAATGGAACAATCTTTACAACAGGAGGTTTGTCAAGGACGGCTACTTTAATCAAGGAAGCAAGAGAGGAAGTCAATGGAAGCAATTCTATGCTTTTTGATTTAGGGGACAGCCTATATGATTATACAACGGATTATATTTATAATTATGACAGTTCGGCAAAGCAGCCAGTCTACAATGCTATGTCGCTGCTTGGATATGATGCGGTTACTTTGGGAAACCATGATTTTGACTATACGCTGCCCTATATCCAGGAGCAGTTAAAAGCCTCTGGTTTAGAGGATAAAGTTGTTTTATCCAATGTTAAGGATGTAAATACAAATAAAAATATATGGGCAGAAAATAAAATTATTGAAAAGTCAGTTGTAACGGATTCTGGAAGGCCGATTTCTGTTAAGATAGGGCTGATTGGGGAAACTGTCCCTACCCTTTCTAAAAAGAGGACAAATTATACGGGGATATTGCAGACAGAGGATATTGTAGAAAATGTAAAGGCGGAAGCCGCTATTTTAAAAGAAAAAGGGGCTGACCTTGTTGTAGTTCTGGCTCATTCTGGAATAGGGAAAGAAAATCCAGGGTTTAAGGATTCAAATACAGGATATGCTTTGACGAAAGTTGATGGGGTAGATGCTGTTTTATGCGGTCATTACCATACGGATTTCCCTTCAAAGGATGTGTCAATATATGATAACTTGCCAGGCGTGGATTTAGGGACAGGGCTGGTAAATGGCAAAAACTTGGTACAGGTAAAACACCGTGGCGCCAGCATTGGAATTGCAGATTTGCGGATTTCTGACGCAGATAATAAGATTTCAATTGTTGACAGGAAAACTTCTCTCCGGAATGTTGATGCCAGTACAGAAGTTGATGCAGCAATAAACAATTGCATGGGAGACTGGGCAAAGACATTTTTGCTGGACTGTACAGAGATTTTATGTGAATTAGATGACGATACAGAACTGCAGAACTATTTTGGCACGCAGGAGGATACGGATTTAATCCAGCTGCTGAACCATATTAAGATAAGCTATGGAATAGGTTATATCAATAATGAGGAAGAAGCGTATAAAGATTATCCGGTAGTAGCCGCTTCCTCCTATCTTCGGTATGGTTCTGGCGATGGGAATGATTTTATTGAGATTACGGATGAGTTTAAGCGTTCCAATATGTATGATTTGGTGAATTATAAAACAGGGCTCTATCTGTATGAGATGACAGGGGCGCAAATCCGGGAATGGTTAGAGTGGTCTGTAAGCTGTTATGAGACAGCCGGGGAGAATCCTCTTTCTTCAAAGGAATTTCCAGCCTATGTTAAGGAAAAACCATTGCAGTATGCTTTACAGGAGGCTTACTTAAATGACTGGAAGAATTTTTATGTCTTTGATGGTATTGAATATACAGTAGATACAAAAAATGCGCCGCGCTATGATGAGAATGGAAAGAAAATTAACGATACAAAGCGGATTTCTTCTTTGACAAGAAATGGGAAAGAGATTGGAGATAGTGAAGTGTTTGTCGTAGCAACGCACCGGTTGCCGGCAAATCCACTATTTGAAAGTATGGACAGCAAAAAGATTGTCAGTACCAGTACAGAAAAATACCGAAATCATATCGAAGAATATATTGAAAAGATTGCTGAAACTGGTAACTTAAAGCCAATCAGGGATAATAATTGGGAGGTTGTATATTCAGAGGATTACAATTATGTATTGGGAAGCAGTGAGAAGGCGCAGGTAAAGATGGAAAATAAGAAATGGCTTCCAGAATTGCTTGACAATATAGACAGATGCCAGTATTATCTTTTTGATCCTGGGAAACTGCCAAAAGAAGATAAGACAGGGCCTGCTGTTAACGCCTTAGCTGTAAATGAGTCAAATAAAAAGGGAACGATAGCCGTTCAGGCAACAGACCGTTCTGGTGTTTCCCATATTAAATATGCCGCAGGAAAATATGGCATGGACAATGCTGTTTGGAAAACAGCAGAAGAAATTACAAAAGGAAGTTTCCAGTATAAAAAGAATGGGATATATTCTATCTTGGCAGAAGATACAAAAGGGAATTGCAGTATTACATATGTTAAAACCTCTAATATTAATACAGGCATGTTAGGAGCGCCGACAGTAAAGACATATTCTAATAAAAAGAAGTATATTGAAGGGAAGGCAGAGGCAGGCGCCAGAATTTATTTTAAAATAGAGAATGGAAAGACATATTCTGCTGCAGTAAGTAAAAATGGGACGTTTAAATATAAGCTGCCCCCTCAGAAAGCCGGGACGAAAATATATGTATATGTTGTTGACAGCAAGGGAAAGACAAGCGTCAGGAAAACGATAACCGTAAAAAGGAGCGGACCAAACCAACCAGCGCTGAATGGGATTAAAACAAATTCAAAAGCTGTTTCAGGAAAGTTAAATGATACATATGCCTATCCAATGGTGCTTGTGAATGATAAAACCTTGTATGTACAAGATCAGAATGTGGCGGAGCTTTATAAGAAATCTTCTTTTTACAATAAAGGTTATAAAGTGGTTGTAACATCCATGAAGATTACTTCTTCCGGGACGTTTAGTTTTAACCTTCCGGATTATTTAAAAGCTGATATTGTAGTTAAGCTAAAAACAGTTGATACATTATCACGCTGTGGGCTGCAAAGTACGACAGAAGTACTTCAGATGAAACCGAGGAAACCAGAAGTTGCGGCCGTCAGTAACCTTTCTAAATCTGTAAAGGTATATTCTGGTGAAAAGTGCCAGAGCGCATCTGTGCGTATTGGTGACAAAAAATATTCTGTAAGCAAAGCTTCTTACAGTAAGGAAAAAGGGTATTGTTATACAGTGAAGGTACCACGCAGTGATTCTACAAGTACCTTCCGTGTGTATCTTACAAATGCAAAGGGAAACAGTTCTGTTGTTTCACTGCATCCAATAGAAAAGGCGCCAAACCGGCCGACATTAAATAAAGTAAAAAAATCAGCAAAGAAAGTTACCGGGAAAGTGCACCTTGTGGGAGGAAAGGACGGGGTTAATACAGTAAAGAGTACGAAAACGAAAGTATATCTTTATGTAAATGGGAAAAAATATACTGGCAAAGTAAAAAATGACGGCAGCTTTTCTGTAAAAGTAAAAAAATTGAAAAAAAAGGATAAGCTGGTATGTATGGCCAGGAATTTAAATGGGGTAAGCCTGAAACGTACTGTTTATGTAAAATAAACAGTACAGAACTGTAAGTTATTAGAGGCAAAGTTACTGTTCCATAATTGCAATAACGAGGTAGAAGAGAGGAGAAAAGGAATGGAAATAATTCAAAGCAAGGAAAAGTTATTGGAATTTTTAGGACAGCAGGAAAAAGTGGTTGTTGTAGAAAAAAATGCAGTTGCCCGTATTATGGTACGTTTTATCAAAAGGCAGGGGTTTGAGCAGAAGCTGCTTGGGATTCTGGCAGAAGTTTCCAAAGAAAAGGTACTTTTAGGAAAACCGTGTAAAAGCATACGGGAAGCAAAAGAAGAAGAAGGGGTAAAGTATATTGTTGTCGAGTTGAGGAATAATAGACATGAAAAAGCATTGTCTGTTTTGGAAGAGCAGGGGATCCGGAATATTGTACTTGTAAACTATGAAGTATTTGCAGAGATTTCTAGGGAGGAAAACCCACAGTTGGATTTTCTTTGCGCTGGATTTACGAAATGCGGCACTACATCCCTGAGCACGGCCTTGAATATGAATAAAAAAATCAAGCTGCCAAAAGGGAAGGAAACGTTTTACCTTCATTGGAGGAATAAATATGATGATTCCCCGGCAAAATACAGGGAAAAGTATTTTGCGAAAAAGCCTTCAAAAGGTGTTAAGCTGGGGGAAATTGAACCTTCATACCATGTATCTGCAAGGGATGTATATGAATGCTATGGAAAGGACATTAAGCTGATTTTTTTGGTACGCCAGCCGGTTAACGCTACATTTTCTTATTACAAGATGCTGATGCGCCGCCCAAGGAGAAAGCGGTATGTGGATTATTATAAAAAATATAAGAAATATTCTGTTGAGATCTTTGGCGATTTTCTGGATGACTGTATTTTTTCAGAAAGAGTTGACAGGTTTCAGTATGATAAATGGATTTCAGAATATTTGGAATATTTTTCTATGGATCAGATTAAGGTTGTTGTTTTTGAGGAATTAATTTCCAATACAGAACAGGTGATGTCTGAAATACAAGACTTTATAGGGGTAAGTGAAAAGATGGTTTATGAATCATTGCCGCATAGCAACGAGGGAAGCGGCGTGTCAGCGAATTATCTGGGCGCTTATATTAATTACCGTTTTTACCATTCTATCCGGAACCGAAAGGAAAATAAAGAAATCAGCAAGAAAAAACAGTTATTTTATGATACGGCAAAAAAACTGCAAAAATATACGACAGTTGAAAATAATGATAAAATGAAAGAGGAACACAGGGCAGTTTTAACAGAGTTTTATAAACCCAGTGTAGAGCGGTTGGAAAAGCTTTTGGGAAGGTCTTTAAAAGACGTATGGGGAGAATTTTAAGGGAAAGACGGAAACACACCAGACTAGAGCGTATTTTTTGGATGAAGCATTAAAAGAAGGGCAAAATTAGTTTTGCCCTTCTTTCTTTTTAAATTTGGAAAAGAAGCGGTAAAGATACCACACAAGTTTCATTTTTTTAATGGAATTTAGTTCTGTTGTTAGTTTTTCCCGATCCTGTTTTAATTTATCACGTTGCTGGTGCAGCTTTTCACGTTGTTCCTGCAGTCTTTCATTCTGTTCTTTTAAGCTTTTATTTTTCAGTTTTAAATCTTCTTGCTGCTGTATGAGTGTTTCGTTTTGGAGTGCCAGTGTTTCATTTTCTTCTTTATATTGGTTGTTTTGCGCGGCCTGTTTCTGGATTCGGATACGCAGCTTGCTTATTTTCTGGTTAAAGGCTACATTTTCTTTGCTCTTTTTATGACGCGCTGTGTCCATCTGGTATTTTGAATAATCACAGGCCAAGCTGGAAAGCGTCTGGTAATAGAAGGGATCTGCTAACAGATATTCTTTTCCATCTACAGACATTGCAGCTGGTTTTTGGGAAGGGCAGGAGGCGTAGGTAATCCCGATGCCATAATCCCTTGCTAATACGCTGGTGGCATAAACCCGGACTGTGTTTTCGTAGGCAGTCAGGTATTTCCCTTCAAAACGGCATTCCAGGTCATAGGAATAGGACAACTTTTCTTTTTCAATAAACAGCTTTCCAAGGATTGCTTCCATTGAATTTTCGGATGGGTCAGCAGCTTCAAATAAATCAAGCAAATCCTGCATTACTTTCTGGCCTGGTGCAGCAGCATAAATTCCGGCTGTAATGGTATGATCATCATAAAAGCCGAAAAAAGCTTGGGAACGCAGCAGAAGAGGAGTAATATATTTTAAGCCTGTAGTATTTTTACAGATAGCGATGCCGCCATTTTCTAATAATTTGCGGCATTTAAAGTAGTGCCCGACAAGATTATAATAACCATGCTGGTATGCCTGTAGTATCAAAGGGTTTTCAGAAAGGTTACAATTTTTTTCATCCAGGCAAATAATTTCCCCATCAAACTGGACAAGAGTCCCATTCCAGTTTTGGATTGTTTCTTGTTCGGAATTTGTTAACTTCTGTTTTCCAAAATTGTCATAATATAGTACTTTTGGAATTGGGAGAAAATCATAGAAATAATCTGCAAGTTTTTTCTCCAGTTTTTTATGAATGGAAAAATCACAGTTTTTTAAGAGATAGGCCTTATTTTGGATTAAGGCATGGATATAACGGTCAGCAAAGGCAGGCCTCCGTTTGCACATATAAAGAAGGAGGTTTGCTATAAACGGGGCAATACTGGCCTGAGCCGAAGCGTTGGAGTGTTCAATGATAAACTGTATGGCATCCAGGCTTCCAAGGACCTGTTTATCAGAGATATTTGATACGATAGAGGCGTCATTGCGTACATAATGGTAATAAGCAGCCGGGACATAGCTTATTTTGGGGGAATTGGACATTACTACAGGAAGCCATGCAACATCCTCATACCAGATAGCAGGAAAAAAATACCGCTTTATAAAGGAGGTTTTATATAATTTCCCCCAGATAGTAATCTGGTAACCGGTATGCTTTATAAAATCAATTCCAGAATAGGTTTTATAAGAATCCCAATCAAACGTGCCTTCAATCGTTGTTTCCTGGCATAGCCCATGACGGAAATATGGAGCTATAACAATGTCAGAATCCAGGCAGGATGCAGATTGGTACAGCGCAGTGAACATCTCTTTGTCAATATAATCGTCAGAATCAACAAAAAGGATATATTCACCCCTTGCCTTTTGTATACCGTAATTTCTGGCTGGGCCAGGTCCGCCATGGCTGACGGAATGTATGAAAATTTTGTCTGGGTTATTCCGTGCGTATTCCTTTGCAATTGCAATGCTTTTATCTGTGGAGCCATCATCAACCAGAAGCAGTTCAAATTCTTGGAAAGTTTGCCCAAGAATGGAATCCAGGCAGCCCGCCAGGTAATTTTCAACATTATATATAGGTATAATAACAGAAATCAGGGGCATTTCTATCCTCCTTAAGCGTTCGTCTGGTTTAGGGCGTTAAATAAAAATTCTTCAGAATTCTTTCTTTCGCGTTCAAGATTGCGGTATACCTTTTGGTAATCAATATCTTCAATAGGAGGAAGTTCTTCATCATTTTCCAAAAATTTGCTGTCAAGTTCCAGCAAATGTAAAATACTGGTTACACGGGAGTCTTTTGTCCCTCTTGCATAGGTGTAAAAATTCTTTTTGAAAATCAGCGAGAAACAGACACCATGGAAAGCATTGGTAAAAACATAGCTTGCATTCTGGAAATAGCCAAGGAATTCTTCAATGCCAATGCTTAGTTTTACTTTATTCAAATAAAAATTATTGTAATATACGCTTAACTCAATTACCTTCATATTTTTCTGCTGCGCTACTTTTTTAGCGTCCCGCAGCATTTTCCGGTTGTTTTTCAAGCAGTTATACACAAGGACATAGTTGCTTTCTTTTGGAGGTATAATAATGTCTTGGTAGTCCTTAGCGTCTAATAGGAGGGTAGGGTCAAGCACATTGTAAACTTTTTGCTCTGTAAACTGTTGGGTAAATTCAGTACCCTGGATTTCACGGACAGAAATTGCGTCAAAGTTTTTTAAAAGCGCACGGAACCTTTCCTGCCTTTTTTCGGAAAAATTTGTATATCCAATGCAGGCAGCATAGGATATTTTGTTTTTCCCCTGCATGGACGGCATATTGCAGAAATATCCATTGTCGAAACCACCTGTGCTGTGAGGGCTCCAGATTACGTCGCTTTCACAGATAACAGTGTCAAAATCCAACTGGGCGTTCCTTAAAACGGGCTCTGTATACTGGCATTTAGTCATGCGGTAATGGTTTTTAAAGAAATTCTCAAATTTTTTGTATTTGCGTATATTTGGAAAAAAGTTAAAAAACCAAAAGAGTGAGCGTTTTAATTGTTCCTTTGGCTGTTTTGACAAAAACGGGTATTTCAAGCTGTAGTGTTCCATAAACTTTGGAAAATAATCGATAATGACATTGTCTATCCCATGCAAATCCAAATAGTGCTGGAATGCATAGGAATGTAATGCAGCCCCGTAATTCAGGTGTTTTGAATATCTATTGATGCTGATAATGCCTACTTTCATAAATAACCTCCATGCCGCAATATAGCGGCTCTTGTGGTGATAAGGAACGGTTCCGGGTTTTATGCACCGAAACATTCTTTGTGGATTCTGTCTGCCAGTGTCTTAGTTGCAGTTCCATTATCAAAGCTGCCAAGATCCGTATGGTGTTTATGGACTGCTTTTAGATAATCTTCTTCATCAAAATGGATGATATTGTCTACTAAAGCCTCATTATCTTTTGCCAGTGGGAAAGGCCAGTCCCGCACGTCAACATAGAATCCCTGGTTTTCCAGGTACTCGTCCAAATCTGTTGTATATAAAAAACATGGTCTTTTTAATAAGGAATAATCCCATACGCTAGATGAGTAGTCCGTAATTAAAATATCTGCCGCAAGCAGCAGATCCTGCATATCATAATAATCTGTGACATCCACAATATTTTGTCCATTGCAATCAGCCGGAAGGCGTTTTTTAATAAAATAGTGCATCCGGTATAGAATTGTCCAATCGCCGCCAAAACGTTTTTTTGCGGCTTCTGCAATCCCTCTGACATCTAAGTTGTAATCGGTTGCCTCATTTCTTTTTCCTTTACGGTAGGTTGGGGCATACAGGATAATCTTGTGTTCTTTTGGTATGCCATAATATTTATGGATATAATCCGACATTTTTGAATCATGGTTATTTACCAGTTCATCATTCCTTGGCATGCCGCATTCAATACATTCACCAGTATGGGCAAAAGCGCCGCGTACTACATATTCTGTATAGTATTTACAGCTTGAGACAAGTATATTCGTATGGGAAGCGCTAAGCGCCTGGATTTTACGGTCTGCATTATGGATATTTGGGTTGTCTAACAGCAGCTTTTTATAGGCTCCCCCACCATGCCCGGTTCCCATAGTAAGCTGGCTTTTCCGAAATGGAATCATGGCTGGGATGCGCATATTATAAACGAAAACTTTTGAGGTCAGGGCATAACGGTAGAACTTAGCAGAGTATGCTTCCACAACTTTTGTACAGCCCCAGTCTTTTAGCCATTCAAAAGACTCTGCGTCTTTGATTGCCCATATAATCTCAAACTCGCCAGGATAGTTTTTGGCAATATATTCTGAAATCCGCCTTGGGTTGCAGGAATATTTTTTTGCTTCAAAACTCATAAAGAGTACCCGGTTTTTTTTGACAGGGAACAGATAAAAAAAGCGGAGTATAATCAGGGTAAACCTGTTCCTTAAATATTCATAATTATTGATTACGGTACGGTAGTCAGGGCCATATTTGCTGTACTGCTTATATTTCAGCAGTTTCTTATACCGACGGTAGTGATAATATTTTTGTATCATATTAAGAAATTTTTTCATAAGTTGCTCCCCTTCTCTCGTTCATTTACTGAACTGTGAATAGTTAACAATGAAATAACTGGTTGAAATCGTTCCAATACAGTTCTAAGAATTGCAACCCGTAGTTTAACATATCAAAGTGAATATTTCAATATGTTTCCTCCTGGAAATCTTTAAAACACATTTTTTTTGTTAAAAATGTACAACCTTTAGAATTTGACTTATGATAAAAAATATGGTACGCTTTCCAGATAAGGAACAATAATGTGGAGGTTACAGAATGAAGGTTGGTATTATATCCATCAATGCACATACGAAGGTATTAAATTTTGCTTCACCACTGCATTCCTATGCATTTCAGCAGTTTTTGCAAATGAATGGCATAGAAAGCGTGATTATTGATTATAAACCAAATTATTATGGGCAATTTAACCCAAGGCATCCGTACTTTTATTATAGGAAGCATCCCGTAAAAAATAAGAAAAAGCAGAAAGCAATTGAACATAAATGGCTAAAGCTGTTTTTAGCGCGCCAGAAAAGATTTGACAAGTTCCAGCATTTTATTGACAGGTATTATGTGACGACAGATAAATGTTACAACCATAAGCTGTTAGATACAGAGGATTTAGGGCTGGACTGTTATATTTGCGCTACAGATGTTATTTGGAAATGCAATAAAAATGCCGGTTTTGACAGGGGGTTCTTTTTAGCCTGTGATTCTATGAAGGGAAAATATAAAATAGCATATGCTGCCAGCAGGGGGCCGGTTGTGGAATTAGACAAGGAAAAGCAGCAGCTGTTTTTAGAATATATCTCAGAGTTCCAGCATATTTCAGTACGTGAAGAAAGCCTGGGAAATTATATAGAATCAATTTCTGATATTAAAGTAACACATGTACTTGACCCTGTACTGCTTCATGAAAAAGAGTTTTATGAGCCGATTATAAAACGTCCAGGACGGAAAAAAGGGTATGTGCTGCTTTATGTGGTAATGGAGAGCGCCATACCATTAATTGAACTTGCTGTTGCCTTTGCAGAAAAGAACGGCCTGGAAGTAATTGAGTTAAGTGAAAATATGGCGGATGCGAAGATTCCAGCCGGCACGCATCATAAAGTGGTATATGATATTGGGATTGAGGAATGGCTGGGGTATATGGATGAAGCGGAATATATTTTTACAAATTCATTCCATGCAACCTGTTTTTCTATTTTATTCCACAAACAGTTTTTTGTCGGGAAGCGGAATGGCGATAAAATATTATCTGTTATGGAAATGTTTGGGCTGTCTGGCAGAAAAGTAGAGGATTGTTTTGAAGGCAGCGATTGCATTGCAAAAGAAATTGATTTTGCGCCGGTCGATGTTTTGAGGCGGGAATATATGCAGAAATCTTCGGATTTTATTTTAAGCGCGCTAGAAGATGCAGAACAGTTTGTATCAGGGCAGAAGAAACAGCCGTAATGGAGGGGCAATATGGTTTTTGGTGTAATTCTTGCAGGCGGGGACAGGCAGTCTATAAAAAAGGCCAAGCAATATATGCTGCTTGGCAGCAAGCCAGTGCTAGTCCATACAGTTGAGAAGTTTTATATCCATGAAAGGCTTGAGAAAATCCTTGTGCTCTGTCCAGAAAAGTGGCTGGAAGATACACAGGAAATGATAGAAAAGTATTTTCCTGCTTCCCAAGGGCGCATTGTCCTGGTAAAAAGCGGAGAAACCAGGAATGAAACAATTAGGAATGCAGCATTATATATAGAAGGGCATTTTGGCTTGGATGAAGATACGCTGCTTGTAACGCATGATTCGGTAAGGCCGTTTGTAACTTACCGGATTATAGAAGAAAATATTGAATATGGTTTGAAGCATGGCGTTGTTGATACTGTGGTTCCGGCAAGCGATACGATTGTGTACAGCGAAGATGGTACAGAAATTACTTCTGTCCCAAAACGTTCTATAATGTATCAGGGGCAGACGCCGCAGACGTTCCATGCAAAAAAGTTCCTGGAATTATATCAGAAGCTGTCAGATGAAGAAAAATCACTGCTTACAGATGCCTGCAAGATTTTTGTATTAAATGGGGAAAGGGTATATCTTGCAGAAGGGGAGATTTTTAATACTAAAATAACTTACCCATATGATTTAAAGGTGGCGGAATCTTTGATGATTCCATAATCCAGACGGGAGGAATGTGAGGAAATATGTTGAATGCGGTGTACCGTCTGGTTGCGCCACGGCGGTTTGAAGTAGAGTTTAGCGATATTGGTTTAAAGGCAGGCCAGATAATTGTCCGTCCGTCTTATTTGTCAATCTGCCACGCAGACCAGCGATATTACCAGGGAGCCCGCCCAATTGAGGTGATGCAGCAGAAGCTTCCAATGGCGTTAATCCATGAAGGGTTAGGGGAAGTTGTATTTGATGCAACAGGGAATTTTAAAAGCGGGGATTCCGTTATAATGATTCCTAATATGCCAAAGGAGAAGGACAGCATTATTGCAGAAAATTATTTACGCAGCAGTAAATTTTGTGCAAGCAGCATGGATGGGTTTATGCAGGAACATGTTGCATTAGGCATAGACAGGGTTGTTCCATTAGATTCCTCCATAGATAAATCGGTAGCAGCTTTTACAGAACTTGTATCAGTCAGTGTGCATGCCCTCCGGCGCTTTGATGTGATTGCACATCAGAGAAGGGAAGCTGTTGGGATTTGGGGGGATGGGAATCTTGGTTATATCACGGCTGTGTTTTTTAAGGCAATGTTTCCAGATACCAGGCTTTATGTGTTTGGCGTCCACCAGGAGAAGCTGTCACAGTTTTCTTTTGTAGAAGAAACATTTTCTGTTACAGACATTCCCCCAGATTTATTAGTGGACCATGCGTTTGAATGCGTGGGGGGCGAAGCGTCACAGAGGGCAATCAGCCAGATTATTGGCCATATCTGTCCAGAAGGGACTGTTTCACTTCTGGGCGTTTCAGAGTATCCTGTCCCAATTAATACCAGGATGGTTCTGGAAAAAGGGCTCCGTATCTTTGGGAGCAGCCGGAGCGGGAGGGAAGATTTTCTTGAAACAGTATCCCTATACCACAGACATCCAGAGGTTGTCGGTTATTTAAGCAATATTGTGGGGGCGCAGATTGAAATCCGTACAATCGCTGATATGAACAGGGCTTTTGAAACAGATATCCATAAAAGTATTGGGAAAACAATTATGATATGGAATAAATAATTATTATGTATGGTTTATTGTTGGGGAATAAGAAAAGCCATGAATCGTGTATGAAATAGTGATTTAGGAGAGATAGGAAATATAGTTTATGAAAACTTCAGATTTTTATTATGAGCTGCCAGAGGAGCTAATTGCGCAGGATCCATTAAGCGACAGGGCTTCCTCTAGGCTTCTTGTTTTAGGGAAAGGGACAGGGAAAAGGGAACATACGGATTTCCATCATATAATAGATTATCTCCGTAAAGGCGATTGCCTGGTTTTAAATGATACAAAGGTGATACCAGCCCGCCTGATTGGACAGAAAGAAGATACTGGGGGAAAGGTAGAGTTTTTGCTGCTGAAACGGAAAGAAAACAATATTTGGGAGACACTTGTAAAGCCAGGGAAAAAGGCGCGTCCAGGAGCAAAAATTGTTTTTGGCGATGGGCTTCTTACAGCAGAAGTATTAGAAATTGCTGAGGAGGGAAACCGGCTGGTACAGTTTTCTTATGAGGGGATTTTTGAAGAGATTTTAGACCAGCTTGGGCAGATGCCGCTTCCGCCATATATTACACATGAACTGAAAGATAAAGGGCGCTACCAGACAGTGTATGCCAAATATGAGGGTTCTGCCGCGGCGCCAACTGCAGGGCTTCATTTTACAGAAGGGCTTTTGCAGGAAATTGAAGAAAAGGGTGTTGAGATTGCCCATGTTACGCTCCATGTTGGGCTGGGGACATTCCGCCCAGTAAAGGCAGAGGAGGTGGCAGACCATCATATGCATACAGAGTATTACCATGTAGGCCGGGAGGCTGCGGATAAAATTAATTTAGCCAAGGCAAAAGGAAATAGGGTAATCTGTGTGGGGACGACAAGCTGCAGGACAATAGAATCGGCGGCTGTAAATGGCTTGGTACAGGCTGGGGAGGGAGACACTGATATTTTTATCTATCCTGGATACCAGTTTCAGGTGCTGGATTGTTTGATAACAAATTTCCATTTGCCGGAGTCTACACTTTTAATGCTGGTATCTGCTTTGGCAGGGAAAGAGAATATTATAGAAGCATATAATGAAGCTGTAGCGATGGAGTACCGTTTTTTTTCTTTTGGGGATGCGATGTTTATTACAGACAGCTTGATGCAGTGAGGGGGAAATGTATCTATGAAAAAAATGCTTTTTATCTATAATCCAATGGCTGGAAAGGAGCAGATTAGGAATAAGCTTTCTGACATTATACAGGTATTATGCGCCGGGGGTTTTGAAATTACGATATTTGCAACCCGTGGGAAGGAGGATGCGACCAATATTGTCGTCCAGAAGGGGGAAGAATATGATTATGTGGTCTGTTCTGGCGGGGACGGTACTATGAATGAGGTCGCCGCAGGGCTTATGCAGATTACAAAAAGGCCGGTTTGTGGTTATATTCCAGCAGGGACAGTAAATGATTTTGCATCTACATTGAGGATTCCGCGGATTATGAAAAAAGCAGCCCAGTTAATTACGGAAGGCAGTGTATTCCGTTGTGATATGGGGCAGTTTAATGAACGTTACTTTACTTATGTATCAGGATTTGGGGCTTTTACCGAAGTATCGTACCAGACGCCGCAGGAATGGAAGAACGCTTTAGGGAAAGCCGCCTATTTTATTGAGGCGTTAAAGCATATTGCAGATATTAAGGCGCATCATATGAAAATAGAATATGACGGGAATGTGATTGAGGATGATTTTATTTTGGGGCTTGTCAGTAATTCTGTTTCTGTGGCAGGCTATAAAGCATATAGTAAAATGGACATTATGATGGATGACGGTATGTTCGAGGCTTTATTCATTAAGGCAATCAGGAATCCGCTGGAGCTGCAGGCGGCATTAAATGCACTGGTTTCTAAAAAATTTGATTCAGAACGTATTTTCCAGTTCAGTGCGAGCAGAATACATATTATTAGTGAGGATGCTGTGCAGTGGACTTTGGATGGGGAAGATGGCGGCATCTGTTCAGAAGTGGTTATGACAAACCATCAGTATGCGCTCCCTATTATCTGCGACCATCGTGTTTCTAAGGGGATTTCACAAAAATATGTACAGCAAAAGCTAATAGATGGAAAGATGTAAGTTTATAGCCGTATGGGAAGGCAAAGCGCTGGCTTACAGTTTAAAAAAGTGATTATAATAGGAATTTGGAGGGAATAGAAATGAAAAAATTTGCGGTTGTGACAGGGGCAAATTCTGGGATTGGAAAGAGTTTTGCTGTTCTATTCGCTAAAAGAGGGTATCCGGTAATTTTAATCGGCAGGAAGACCAATGTATTGGAAGAAATGACAAAAATGATTTCTAAGATTTCCGGGGAGGAGTGTATTTATCTTTCTGGAGATTTTTGTATTGCATCACAGGTAAGGAAGGTTGTTGAGGCATTAAAGGAATATCCGATTGGTTTTTTTGTCAATAATGCGGGTTTTGGGACATATGGGCCGTTCCTGAACCAGAATAAAGAAATGGTAGAGGATATGATTTTAGTAAATGTGGCGGCTTTGACAAGGCTGTCCTATGCAGCGATAGAGCAGATGACAAAACAGGGATATGGGCATTTGATTAATGTTGCGTCAATCGCTTCTTTTATGCCAAATCCATATGGAAGTGCATATGCGGCAACAAAAGCATATGTAAGAAGTTTTTCTGAGGCGCTTTACCAAGAGGTGAAAAAAAGCCCAATAACTGTTACAACGCTTTGCCCGGGACCTACCAGGACGAATTTTGGGAAACGCTCTGGTATGGGGAAAAGCCGTTCCTTTGTAAGGATGATGTCCGCAGATAAGGTGGCATGGCAGGGTTACCGTGCTGCACTCGCAGGGAAGCGCTGTGTTGTGCCAGGGCTTTTAAATAAGATTGTAGTAACAGCAGTGCAGATTTTACCAAAAGAGATGGTTTTAAAAGCTGTTATGTGGGCGTTGCAGGAACGGGGAAAGAAGGTCTACACCCCGTTTCGGTCCGTGCGGAACAGCCTTTTCAGAAATTGACCGTGAATAGTAACTTCTAAGCAGAATATTATTTTGTACCTTGTCATATGCTATATGGAAATAGGAAAAAGCGAGGACAGGTATACTATGTGCGGAATAGCAGGTTTTTTTGATGTAAAACGGGATTATTCTGAAAAAAAGGAGCATTATCTTGATATTTTAAATCATATGAAGGATGCGCTGGTGCCAAGGGGACCGGATCAGGATGGGGTAGTTCTTTACAGCCATTGTGGACTTGCGCATACAAGGCTTTCTATTATTGATTTAAAAGATGGGATGCAGCCAATGACCAGGAAGGTGTCAGGATATTCCTATACAATTGTTTATAATGGGGAGCTTTATAATACGCAGGAATTAAGGGAAGTATTGATTTCAAAAGGATGGCAGTTCCAGACAAACTCAGATACGGAAGTGATACTGCTTTCTTTTTTGCATTTTGGAAGTGATTTTGTAAGCTGGTTGGATGGTATTTTTTCATTTGCCATTTTTGATGAGCGCCACCAGAAGATTTTGCTTTATCGGGACAGCTTTGGTGTGAAGCCGCTTTTTTACACTGTTTCAGAGGGAGAATTATTGTTTGCTTCTGAACAAAAGGCTTTGTTTTGCCATCCTGCCTGCAAGCCATGTATTACACTTCAGGGGATTCGGGAGGTTTTTGGCGTAGGGCCTGCAAGGATTCCTGGCTCTGGGGTTTACCGAGGGATTTATGAAGTGGAGCCAGGGACTTATTTGAGCTGTAGTAAATATGGAATCAGGAAAGTGACATATTGGCATTTGGTAAGCCATCCACATGAAGATTCTTATGAAAAAACGATTCGCAGGGCAAAAGAGCTGGTAGAAAGTGCTGTAGAAAGGCAGATGGTTTCAGACGTGCCAATTTGCACCTTTTTGTCAGGTGGAGTGGATTCCAGCCTTGTTTCTTCAATATGCAGCCGCGAATTAAAGAAAAAAGGGGAGCAGCTAACAACATTTTCATTTGATTTTGATGGAAATGAAAAATATTTTAAGGCAAACGCATTCCAGCCATCCCAGGACCGTCCTTATGTGGAGCAGATGGCTGCTTATTTAGGAAGCAACCATCATTTTCTGACATGTGATTATGAGACGCAGGCGGATTTGCTGGAGGAATCTGTAAAAGCACATGATCTTCCATGTATGGCAGATGTGGATTCTTCTTTGCTCCATTTTTGCCGCCTTGTCAGTAAAACACAGAAAGTAGTTCTGACTGGGGAGTGCGCAGACGAGGTCTTTGGGGGATATCCTTGGTTTCATAGAGAGGAATTTTTTGGAAAAGAGACATTTCCGTGGACGCGGGATTTGCTGCCACGCAAGGAACTTTTACAAGAGGGGCTTTTGCAGGAACTTGCTTTGGATGATTTTGTCAGAAATTCCTATAATGAAGCTGTTAGTCAGATTGAAACGCTTCCGGGGGAAAACGAAACGGAAACAAACAGAAGGCAGATTGGTTATCTGAATATTCGTTTCTTTATGCAGACATTGCTAAACCGAATGGACCGGACCAGTATGCATTGGGGGCTGGAAGCAAGGGTGCCATTTGCTGACAGGAAGTTAGTGGAATATATTTTCAATGTGCCGTGGGAGATGAAGGCCAAAGACGGCGTTGTAAAAAACATCCTGCGCCAGAGTGGCATTGGATTGCTGCCGGATGAGGTTTTATTCCGTAAAAAAAGCCCTTATCCGAAAAGTTATAATCCATTTTATGAAAGGCTTCTTGGAAACCGCCTTGCTAGTGTCCTGGAAGATTCCAACGCACCGATTCTTCAGATTGTTGATAAAAAGAAGGTGCTTTCTTTTATAGAAAGTGTGAAAGATTATGGAAAGCCTTGGTATGGCCAGTTGATGGCGGGTCCGCAGATGCTTGCATATCTTTTACAGGTTAATTTCTGGCTGAAAGAATATAAGGTAGACTTGGTATTATCCTAGAGCGTGTTTGAAAATTGCTTTTTGCAAGATGTGCTTCACACTTTGTGGGAGGGAGGCGGGTAGCAGGAAGTGGCGTAGGATTGCCTAGGAAGGAATGGATTGGCTGTGAATAGTAACGGCTGTTCAAAGAAATTGAAAAAAATGGATTGCTATTGTACACACAGGTTGGTATGATAAAAGCAGAAACAGGAAATCATACAGATTACGAAAGGATGTGTGCTACTATGGCAGTAAAAACTTCAATACGGTGCAGTAAACAGAATAGAGCAAATGGCATAAAGGCGTATGGAGTCTGTCAAAATCCCATATGCCTTTTTTGGTGGAACCCAAAAGTGGCAATGTGATGAAAAGAATATGGGTAGCTGTTGCAACTTGGTAGGATTATAAAGCAGGTGATTGCAAAACTAGGTTTTCATCTGCGTAAAATTCATTGACAGTAAAGTTTGATGGTTCAGGGAAATTTGAATGTAGGGTATGTAGATTGGATTATTAATTAAAAAATACAAATATATTTGATGGGAGAAAAGAATGTTTGGGTTTGGAAAAAAGAAAAATAGAATAGAAGAATATGATAGAGAGAATTGGCGTCCTGTGTTAAAATGCAGCATTTGCAATGGAGAACAGGTGGCAGGGTTTGAAAATATCCATACAGGTGTTTTTAAGGAGCAGATGTTGATCCGGAATAATCGGGAATTAGACGAGTTTAAAGAGCGGTATGGAATCAAAGAAATAAAAAAGATATATTGACATTTGTCAACGAGGAGAATATAATGGCAATATTTTGTATCAATTTGCATAGCTGCCCATCTTGTAAAGAGGTAAAACGCTGGAGCCTTCCTGCCACACCATTGTCATGGCAGGTTTTGCAGCAGGTAAAAAAGCAATTTTCAAATACGCTCTGGTAATGGAAAGGTTGAAGCTACATTTGGCTATGGATAGCAGCTGGGTGGTAATTGTTTTCTGGTGGCAGGCAGCTATGGTTTCGGCAGATATAATAGGTTGTTTCATTATTTTTTAAAGGGTATTCTGTAGTTGGTTCTTTTAATATCCGGACAGTGGCATAAAGAGGGGCTTGGCAGGAAAGGTGTTTTGGGATTTCCTGGCTTTTGCAAGTAACCGTTATTTTTTCTGCAGGGTTTAGATAGCCAGACAATGCAAGAAGGAACATGCTGTGGGAAGAAGGATGTTCTCTTGCAATGCCAGATTGGAAGGAAAGCTGTTTTTCCAGCAGATTTCCATAGGGAAAGCTGTCCATAAGCTGCTGTAGCTTTACAAGGTTGTACGACATTAGGGAATTGCCGCTTGGGATTGCGCCATCGTAGGTTTCTTTTGGGCAAAACAGCAGTTTTTCGTTATTTTCCCCTGTAAGGAAGAACCCCCCGTTTTTTTCATCCCAGAAACTTTGTATGGTTTTTTGGCAGTAAGAGACCGCCTTATCTAAATATCGTGTATCGTAAGTTGCTTCATATAGCGCTATAAGCGCATAGATACAGCAGGCATAATCATCCAACACGCCATTTGCGCCACGGGTCCCATTCCGGAAACTGATAGCAGGGATATTGTCTTTCCAGAGATTTTTCTCAATATAATCCCATGCTTTTTTTGCTGTTGCCAGGTAGGGTTCTTTTTGGCTAATACGGTAAAGGGAAGAAAATGCAGCAATCATAAGGGAATTCCAGGAGGTCAGGATTTTATCGTCTAGGTGGAGGGAATACCTGTTTTTCCGATAATCACGGAGCGCCGGCAGGCAAGTTTCAAAAGAGTTAGAAGTTTTTTTTGCAGGTAGGAGGTTTGGGATGCTTTTCCCTTCAAAGTTTCCCTGTTCTGAAATATCAAAATGTTGGTTAAAAAGTTTCCCTGTTTCTTCTCCTAAAATTGCAGTAATTTCCTGCGGTTCCCAGGTATAATATTTCCCTTCTACGCCTTCGCTGTCTGCATCCTGGGCGCTGTAAAAACTACCTTCTTTTGAAGTCATTTCGCGGAGGATATAGGAAGCCGTCTTTTCAGCAATTTCACGGAAGGATTCATTATTTGTCAAGGAATAGGCATAGCAGTAACTTTGGATAAGAAGTGCATTATCGTATAGCATTTTTTCAAAATGCGGGACAAGGTAATAGCGGTCTGTGGAATAGCGGGAAAAACCATAGCCAATATGGTCAAAAAGCCCCCCACGGTACATCTGCATTAAAGTGGTTTCTGCCATGTTAAGGAGGTCTTTTTCTTTGTATATCTGATAGCAAGACAGCAGAAATAAGAGGCTGTGAGGTGTTGGGAATTTTGGCGCAGGCCCAAAGCCGCCAAATTCTTTGTCAAAAGATTGCCTGTATTCAGATATTGCCGCTTGGATAAGGCTTTCTTCTGCAGTACCATTTGATGGTTGCTCATTTTGCAGTGCATTGGTAATGGACTCAGCCGAGTTGATTAAATCTTGGCGTTCATTTTCCCATTTGTATTGGATGGTGTTTAAAAGCTGGATAAGCCCAATCGTACCAAATTGTGCTTTTTTGGGGAAATAAGTCCCAGCAAAGAATGGTTTTTTACCTGGCGTCATAAAAATGCTCATAGGCCATCCGCCCCTGCCAGTAAATGCCATGCAGACTGCCATATAGATACTGTCTATATCCGGGCGTTCTTCTTTATCTACTTTGATGGATATAAAATGCCGGTTTAATATGTCAGCGACTTCCTGGTCTTCAAAGCTTTCATGTGCCATAACATGGCACCAATGGCAGGTACTGTATCCAATGCTTAGAAAGACAGGCTTATTTTCCTGTTTTGCTTTTGCAAATGCTTCCTCACACCACGGATACCAATTAACTGGATTTTCTGCATGCTGAATTAGGTAAGGGCTGCTTTGGCTGGATAAATGGTTTTTCATAGGAACCTCCATAAAGAATTTATACGTTCATTTCTCAAGTAATCTCAGTATGAAGCAAATCCCTTGTTTTTATACAATAGACATTGGTATTATCCATAAAAAGAAATCCCATTGTAAAAATTTGAAAAGCAGGATTTTTCATCTTTTTTATATTCCCGTATTCCAGTTATATGGAGGTATCGGGCATCAGCGTATTGATATGTGTCTAGCCTTCTGTTATAGGCGTCGTCTGTATGTGCGCTGACAAGGTACGTCCCATCTTCAAACCCTGTCACTAAAAGCGTGTGGTAGAACCTTCCCATATTATTTTGGAGCTGTATGACGTCCCCTAATTCTAGGCCGCCTGCATAGGATTCCACAGCATATGGGCCATTTAATTGGTTTGTTACCATGAATTGGTAAAAAAAGGATACGCCTGACCAGGATGGGGAACGGTCTTCCAGGTTTCTATAATACCAGCCATTTTCTGGTTGGTAGTTCATTTCACAGCAGCCGGCATAAATACATTGGGAAATAAAACTGGTACAGTCCCCTCCGATTCCGGCAAAATTGTAAAATAGTGGGTTTCTGGAAAATGCCCATTTTCTTGCATATTCCACAGCATTCTGTCTGTTGTAGTCAGTTGTTACCAGCATATTCGCACCTCTGTTTTTTGATACGATTCACGGCCGTCCTACCATTATGCGCAAAACCTGCCAGCAAAGCTATGTATATGTGCAGTGATTTTCGCTTTTTTCAGTAATAGGGCATGAATAATACTTTTTTATGATTATTATATGGAAAGATATTGCAGATGGTTACAGGATAATATTACTGTTTACGATTGACCATGAACCGAAAAAGTAAATGGTTACTATTCACAGCCAATCGTAGCTAAATCTAAATAAAAAATATCTTCCCTCT